>DBGA01000061.1 GCA_002295325.1 Ruminococcaceae bacterium UBA866
ACAATTTTCACACTTCCAATTACTTCTATCAAACAAACTTTTAGATTGTTTGATAAGAAACAAATCATATACAACACAAATAATTCTGAAATGGTTATGTTGCGTGGCGAGTGCTACCCTATTATTCGATTATATGACCTTTATAAAATTCCTTCTAAAACGACAGAGCTAACCTCTGGAATTCTCATTCAAATAGAAACTGGTGACAATGTTGCCTGCCTATTTGTGGATGAATTACTAGGGGAACAACAAGTAGTTGTAAAACCCTTCCCTGCCTACTTTAATAGCTATGATATTAAGCAAAGCGGTTTGTCCGGCTGTACAATTTTAGGTGATGGAAGCATCAGCTTAATATTAGACGCAAGTAATATCATTAACTGCCATAGCTCATCCACTCGTTAAAGAAGACTGCAAAAATCTTTGACAGCGACACCAAATGTTTCGCTGTTGTTGTCATTACATTGGAATTATAGTATTGAAACAAACATAAATTAGTATTATAATTAGGTTAATTCCTATCGGTATATGCTATAAAATGATAACTATAGTCTACTCTGCTTTATATGAATGGAGCAAATATTGCCAATGAAAGAGGATAGACATTATGAATACAAACAATTACCCTACTGGTATGTTTCAAATCTCGGATCAAGAGTTTGAAAAACTAGTGACCTTTGTAAAAACCAAATACGGCATTGACCTTACAAAGAAAAAAATATTGATTCAAAGTAGACTTTCTAGTGTGTTAAGGGAGCGTGGATTAAAAGATTTTGAACAATACATCAACTTGGTATTCAAGGACACCTTNNGGACACCTCTGGAAAAGAAATTACTACCTTGCTTAACAAGCTTACAACAAATCACTCCTACTTCATGCGTGAACAGGAGCATTTTCGCTTTCTTGCAAGCGATATTTTACCACTGATTACACAAAAAAAAACCATATTAAATGAGCTAAATATATGGAGTGCAGGGTGTTCTGCTGGACAAGAAGCCTATACAACGGCTATGGCAGTTGATGATTTCTTAGGTGTGAAAAGAAAACTATGGAATGTAAAAATTCTAGCAACCGACATTTCCATGAATGTCCTTGAACAGGCAAAAACTGCAATCTATTCCGCTGACAATTTAAAAGATGTTCCACCAAAATGGCTGGAGAAATACTTTGAAAAACTTGATAACAATTCTTATCGAGTTTGCGAGCTCATTAGAAACCAAGTGATGTTTAGACCATTTAACCTTATGGAACCATTTCATTTTCCAAAACCATTTGATTTAATTTTGTGTAGAAATGTAATGATATATTTTGATAAACTAACCAAAGAAACCTTAGTGGAAAAATTTCATCAAGTTACAGTTGCTGATGGATTTCTTTTCATTGGTCATTCAGAAGTAATTGACAAAACGCTTACAAAATATAAATATGTAAANNAACCTGCTATTTATCAAAAATAAATTTGTTTTAAAAAAATTAATTTAATTGTTAACTGCCACATATGGTATAAAATTTTATTGCTTTACTAACCAATGTACAAAGTTTAGTCTAACAGTCATTTTATTTGCTCTGCAAATATTAAAAAATAAGTTTTTGCCAACACAAATAGGCAGAATGGAGCAAAAATATGTCGAATTTTCAAAAAATAAAAGTATTAATTGTTGATGACTCAATTTTTGTTAGAAAAACATTAGAAACAAAACTTGGGTCAGACCCACATATAGAAGTAGTGGGAACCGCTACAGATCCTTTTGACGCTATGGAAAAAATCAAAAATCTGAAACCGGATGTTTTGACCGTTGATGTAGAGATGCCTAAAATGAATGGTATTGACTTTATAAAACAACTTATGCACACTAAGCCTGTTCCAGTAGTTGTGGTAAGCTCACTACCTATCAATGTGCTAGATGCTTTAAATGCAGGTGCTGTTGATTTTGTTAAAAAACCCAATATTCACTTGCCAGATGATTTAAAAAGCTTTATTATGGAATTATCCACCAAAATAAAAATTGCGTCTGTAGCACGTGTTGGCCAAACCAGCGCTGCTACTACATCATCACCCTTATCCAGTCTGACTAATGCCTCTTCTGAAACAGTGATTGCAATTGGTGCCTCAACTGGTGGAACTGAGGCAATTTTATCTGTTGTCAAGGATTTGCCTTCATCTACTCCCGGCATTGTTGTTGTTCAGCATATGCCTGCCGGCTTCACTAAGATGTATGCTGAGAGAATTGATAAAATTGTAAATATGCGTGTAAAAGAAGCCGCAAACAACGACCGTGTGGAAAACGGAGTAATTTTGATAGCTGCCGGTGAAAATCATCTTACCTTATGTCGTGATAAGCTAGGCTATTATGTCAAAAGTGCTCCCGGCCCTAAAGTTAGTGGCCATTGTCCTTCTGTTGATGTGCTTTTCGACTCTGTAGCCTCAATTGCCAAGGGCAATGCCGTCGGCATTATCCTTACCGGAATGGGTGGAGATGGAGCAAAAGGACTGCTTAAAATGCGTCAAGCTGGTGCTTACACTATAGGACAAAATAAAAAAAGCTGTGTTGTCTATGGGATGCCTATGGTTGCATATAATGTAGGGGCGGTTACAAAACAACTTGCTTTGTCAAATATAAGTGCTGAAATAATCCGCTATCTCAACAAAAAATAAAGATATCAAGGAGAGTGACACGAATGGTACTCCTATCAAAAGAATATCTCAACACAACTTGCCACATTCATGCACCTAATAATATGATGATTGGCATCGGTAAAATTAATGTTATTAAAGACAATTATATTATTGTTACAAATACATCAGAAGGGTTTCCACCGCTTCGATTTCTTTCTTATGTGAAAGTAACACTTAATAATCCTATAGCAGGATACAAGGTTATTTTGGCAAGTGTCAGTGATTCAGAGAGCACCGCACTACGTCTTGGAAATTTAAATCTTCTTACGGACGATGAAAAACGTGGTTATTTCCGTGTCCATACTACAATTCCAACAAAAATTTTCTTAAGCAACTCTTCGCTTGAGGTAGAAAAACAAAATGTAGCTTCACAAACTAATTCGGCAGATAACTCTATACCATTTATAGATGTTACCATTAAAGATATGAGTTTGGGCGGTGTTATGATAGAAAGTGACGCTTTTTTACAGCTTGGTCAAAAATTGGTTGTTGAAATCATTGTACGAAATAAGCCAGAGTTTTTACTTTTGTCCGTTAAAAGACGAAATCGTGATGAGTCTGACGAGAATTCACTTTTTCAGTATGGTTGCAATTTCATAGAAAAAAGCAACAAAAAATTGGATGAACTGTGCCGTCTAATTTTGGAAATCCAATCACAAATTATACAAAAGATAAAAAATGCATAACTCTACCCTTGTAACACATACTTTAGCAATATTTTTTAAATAAAGTAATTATTAAAAATATGGTAGGTTAAGAATTAATTCTCTTCCTACCCTATTTTCTATTGTTAAGATGAAAACTTGATTGAGCTATTAAAAAGTTGTGTCAATCTAGTTCCTTCATTCATAAGTACTGTTAAAAC
>DBGA01000083.1:0-31295 GCA_002295325.1 Ruminococcaceae bacterium UBA866
ATCAACGCTTACTTTGGTAGGTTATGATAACGCAATTTCTATAGAGCACGAAGATAGTCTAATGAGCGTGAATGAGGGACTAACTAAGGCGATAAACTTTTTGCAAGAAGTATTAATTAAGGAAAAGCCAGGCGAAATGTGGTGGGCATAAGATATGTGGCTTGTTGCGAGCCATAGGGCGAAGTGAGAAGCCCATAGCTTAGCCGTTCTTTTTCACGCAAGTGAAAATAGAACTGCCTTAAAACAGCTTAAGGTATACGAATTGAGCGAAATCGAAGATTAAGAGAAAAATTGCTTAGCTTATTAAATAACTCATATTGTTTCTTTAAAAACGACTTTACATTTACTAGGATAAAGCGTATAATACAAGAAAAAGGGCGGACAATGTTCGCCCTTTATTTAGAGAATAAATAAGGAGGGAATAAACGATGAAAGACGGAAATTTTTGTCTTGCAATCGTTGGCTTCGGTGGCATGGGAAATTGGCACCGTGAGCTTATAGAGAGTGGGATTGAGAACCTAACAGTATCAGGTGTTTTTGATATAAAACAAGAACGCTTAGACTATGCAAGAAAAAATAACCTACACACATATAGTAGTTTTGAAGAAGTTTTGGGTGATGAGGCTGTTGATATCATTCTTTGCGCTACTCCAAATGACTCTCATAAAGAAATTGCAATTAGAGGATTAAGAGCAGGAAAGAACGTTGTTAGTGAAAAACCAGTGACCTTAAACTCTGCTGATTTACAAGAAATTATTGACGTTGCAAATGAAACAAAGAAACTTTTTGTTGTACATCAAAATCGTCGTTGGGATGAAGATTTCCTAACAATGAAAAAGGTGTATGATGAGGGATTACTTGGCGATGTGTTTNNTGTGTTTAACATTGAGTCACGTGTTCACGGTTCAAGAGGCATACCAGGCGACTGGCGTGGTAAAAAAGAACATGGTGGAGGTATGGTACTTGACTGGGGTGTTCATATTATAGACCAAATATTGTTGATGGTAAAAGAAAAAATCAAGAGTATTTATTGCACTCTGGATAACATCACAAATTGTGAAGTTGATGATGGATTTAGAATTGTACTTACATTTGAGAGTGGCAAAAAAGCTCTTTTAGAAGTGGGCACTTCAAACTTCATTGAACTTCCTCGTTGGTATATGCTAGGCGAAAACGGCACAGCAATCATTAATGATTGGAAGCTAAATGGTAAGATTGTTCGCATTACAAATTGGGACAAAAATGATGCTGTTCCTGTTAAAACTGCGGCAGGTCTGACTAAAACCATGGCTCCTCGTACAGAGGAAACAATTGCTACAGAGGAATTGCCAAAAGTTAAAACTGACATTAAGAATTTTTACAGAAATGTTATGGATAACATTAGTGGAAAAGCTGAAATTTTAATCAAACATGATGAATTAATGCGTGTAATGAAACTGATGGAGGCTGCATTTAAGTCAGCCGAAACTAACAGTATTGTAGAGTTTGAATAAAAATAAAATTGTAAAAGGAGCAGACTACTGTCTGCTCCTTTTTGTTATCACCCTGCGTGAGAGAGCCCTTCAAATAAATTATCTGCAGAAATTTCCTTATCTCCATTTAAGCAAGAGCTAAAGCTGTCCGGCTTTAGCTGTAGCCAACCACCCTCATAAGTTACATTTCCGGCGGGCGAAATATACACCCATTCTTTGTTATCTGTAGCCACTAAAACAACGTTAAACCCAGATTTGATTATCATGTTTATCGTATTGTTTGTTCGTGATGTTTGTAATGGCAAGTCACACTTTAGTTTAACTATTGTTCCCATAGGGTAAATATCACGGGGAACTTCCACAATCCATGGTGGAGTATAGCTACCTCCCAGCTGATTTGACATTTGAGAGTTCGCTAAGATATAATCCGCTGGACGATACCACGTGTGAATGACAGTGCCACGTTTAGAGCCAGAAAAGCCATTGGTAGTTAAGATAAGATCATTTGCATAATTAGATACTGATCCGATATTCCACAGCCTATCATTTTCATAGTGGAAAATTCCACTAAACGGGTCTGCACTTGGTCCGTCACCATCTATTAGCAATTGAATTCCGTTCCATTTTCCACTAAGCATAGCGGCATAAAACTTCCCAGTTAAATTTATATCTTCTCTCACAATCTGTCGGTTTCCCACAGTTAAAATATATGTACCCCAACGGTTATCATCTAGAAAATTTAACTTAAAATGAATGACCTCGCCCACTTGGTCATTATTTAAATCAAGGCAATCCCCGTCGGTTAACTCCACAATTTCCCCTGCAAGAATTTGATTTTGCAGTTTCTCGTTAACTTTTTCAGTTGGATTGGCAACCTTTATTTGAGCATCTTCTGAAACGGGGAAATATTCTTCCAGTAAAGGTATGCTCTCAGCTATATCCACATCAGTTATATTTGAGGGTACTGGAGATTCTTGATTTTTTGGAATGTTTGTCGGAGAGGTCTGTCCACAGCCAATTATTGAGGTAAGCAGAAAACAAGCTACTAATAAGACTACATATTTTTGTTTTGACATACACAACACATCCTTTAATTCCATTATATCACAAATATAGAAGAATATATGTAACAGAAAAATTACAATTAAAAAACAATCATATAATATTCTTCTCCTACTTGAAAATTAACAAATAGTATATGGCTTTCATATTATATTATAAAAAGGAGGTCATAATTTTGGAAATGAGTACTCAAAAAAACTTTGGTCATGTAAGCATTGGTATGAAAGCACCCGATTTTTATGCCAACACAACATTTGGGCCAATCAAGCTATCAGATTATAAAGGAAAATGGGTTATTTTCTTTTCTCATCCGGGCGATTTTACTCCGGTCTGTACCACTGAGTTCATTGCTTTTGCACAAGCTAACCCTCAATTCGCACAAAAAAATGCGCACTTACTTGGATTAAGTATAGACAGCAATCCTTCTCACCTTGCATGGGTATATTCAATATTCTTAAATACAGGGATAGAAATACCTTTCCCTGTCGTTGCTGATAGAACTGGTGAAGTATCAAGGCTTTATGGAATGATAGCACCAGAGGCTAGCACACAAGAAACTGTTAGAAACGTATATATTATCGACCCAGAGCAAACTATTCGTGCAATCTTAATCTACCCTTTGACAAATGGTAGAAATATACCGGAAATTCTAAGGTTACTTGAAGCACTTCAAACAACCGATAGGGATAAGGTTGTAACTCCTGCAAATTGGCTACCCGGTCAATCGGTGTTAGTTCCACCACCTAAAACATATCAGCAACTACTTGAAAGGGCAAATAACCCGTCCGCCCAGAACCTTACCTGTGAGGATTGGTGGTGGTGTTACAAGCAATTACCACCTACTAACTAAATAATTAATGAAACACCCCATTAACTATAATTTATAGTTAATGGGGTGTTTTCTAAGCTTTTGTCAATACTTAAGAGCCTTTCCTATAATCAAAAAATATGAAATTTTTCTATTGACAAATTAAAGCAACAGTAGTATAGTGTATATATTAAGTATATACACTATAAACGAGGTGAGCGAATGGAAATTATAATTAGCAATTCGAGTGGCAAGCCAATTTATGAACAGATAACAACTCAAATTAAAGGTATGGTTATGAGTGGTGAGCTAAATGAGGGCACAGCGTTGCCTAGTATGAGGCTTTTGGCAAAGGAACTTAGAATTAGCGTTATCACCACAAAGCGAGCCTATGCGGAGCTCGAACGTGACGGATTTATTGAAACAGTAACAGGCAAAGGAAGTTTTGTTGCTTGCAAAAACATTGAGTTTGTAAAGGAAGAACACCTTAGAATGATAGAGGAAAATCTGCAAAAGGCAGTTGATATTTCAAAAAGCAGCGGTGTTACATTAGAAGAAATGATAGAAACCTTAACGGTACTACATAAAGGAGAATGATGATGGAAAATGCAATTTGTGTCAAGGGACTTACAAAAACATACAAGGATTTTAAATTGAAAGACGTTTCATTTTGCCTGCCAAAGGGCTGTATTATGGGGTTTATCGGGCAAAATGGTGCAGGCAAAAGTACAACCATAAAAGCAATACTCAACTTGATTTCTTGTGAAAGTGGTGAGATTCAGCTCTTAGGGATAGACTCTAAAAAAAATGAAAAAGCGATTAAAGAACAGATTGGTGTTGTGTTCGATGAAAGTAATTTCCACGATAATCTTAAAGCAAGAGATATCTCAAAAATTATGGCAACAGTCTATGCAAACTGGGACAATGAACTTTTTTGCAGATATTTAAAGAATTTTAAACTACCAGAAAACAAGCGCATGAAAGAGTTTTCGCGTGGAATGAAGATGAAGATGTCCATAGCTGTTGCACTTTCTCACCACCCAAAGCTTCTAATACTGGACGAAGCGACAAGTGGACTTGACCCGATTGTTCGTGAAGAAATTTTAGATATTTTCCTTGAATTTATCCAAGACGAAGAGCATTCTATCCTAGTTTCCTCTCATATTACAAGCGACCTTGATAAAATCGCAGATTACATTACCTTTATAAATGATGGTGAAATTATATTTAGTAAAAGTAAGCTTGATTTGGTTGATAAAATGGGAATTGTAAAATGTGGTACGAATGAGTTTAACCAAATTAAGAAAAATGATATTGTGAGATATCGCAAGGGTGAATATGGTTATGAAGTCTTAATTCAAGATAAAAAAAGATTTCAACTTAACCATCGAGGTGTCGTGGTAGATTCAGTAACAGTTGAACAAATTATGCTGTTTTATGCAAGGGGGGAAAAATAATGAAAGGTTTAATTTTAAAAGATATTCTAAATTTGAGGCCCCAATTAAAAATATTTGGCCTTATGATTTTGATTTACGCTGTCATATTTATTCCAACTGGGCAGGCTGATTTTATAAGTGGGTTTATAACAGTGATATCCGCCGTGATTGTCGTTACAACTATAAGCTATGATGATTTGGCTAAATGGGATAGATTTGCACTTACAATGCCGATCACAAGAAAAGAAGTGGTGTTAAGCAAGTATGTTTCTATGCTGCTTTTTAGTATAGCAGGAGCAATCATTGCCAGCATTTTTAATATTGCTGGCGGATACATCAATAAGGATATTAATATTGCCCAAGTATTACTAACGTCTGTTGCATCTCTATCCACGGCATTGATATTTGGAAGTATCATTCTGCCTTTGCTATACAAATTTGGGGTGGAGAAGGCAAGGTTTTTCATCATTTTGTGTGCATTAATACCGACTGCAATTGTGGTTGTAGGGGTACAAATTTTAAATAGATTAGATATATCGATACCTATACCTAGCGAAGATTTACTTGAAAATATGATTTACCTAATTCCTGTGGTTGCAATGATTTTGGTTGTAGTATCATATTTTATTACCTTAAAAATTTACATTAAGAAAGAGTTTTAAACAGTTGTGAAATATTATTAAATTTGCATATATTATAAAGTGGAGGTGACTATTTATATGAAGAAATTAAATAATTATATTAAGTTTGGTTTATTATTTAATGGGGTTTTTCTATTGGGAAATTGTACAAATTTGTTGCCTGAGTTTATAAAAGGATTATGTGTTGGATTAGGTTTAACCCTAATCTTTATTGGGATGTATTCTGAAAATCACGATATATCTAAATTGAAAAAGTTTAAAAAGGATACATTAAACCGAGTGTTCTCAAAGTAATCTCTTGAAATATGGACTAAACATAAGATTAAAAAAGATGCAAGCAAATTACTGCTTGCATCTTTTAGTGTTTAGTATAAATAAAATTTTGAAATCTCTTTTTGATATTGTTTTAGCTTAGCCTCATTTGCAATCATGAATTTTTCAGCATCGAAATCGTCTCTTCTAATTTCATCTGTGCCCAGGAGTAAGTCAATAAAAGGTTTTCCGCCCTCTTTTAGTGGTTTGATAAATTCAAATTCAGGGTGAGTTTTGCGGATTGTATCAAGCATTCTAACTGCTAGCTTAAAGGGCTCAAACTTATCTCTATTGGTAATATGCAGAGCAATGCCACAGCAAACTTTCCCTTGATGCTTTGAAAATGACGGTGTGAAGTAAGTTTCACGAAGCAATACACCCTCATGGGAAAACTCATTCATAGCAGAAATTACAGCTTTTGCATTAAGGTATGGAGCACCAATTACCTCAAATGGCTTTGTTGTACCCCTGCCTTCTGACAAATTCGTACCCTCAAAGAGACAAGTGCCAGTAAAGCATATGCAACTGTTAATTGTAGGTAGATTAGGCGATGGGGGAACATAGAATAGCTCAGTTTCATCAAGATAAACCGATCGGTCATAGCCGGAGCATTTTACTACAGTTAAGTCACAGTTAATCTGTTCTGTTTCATTAATATAACCTGCAAATTCTCCGATTGTAAGTGAGTGTCTTGTGGCAATAGGAAAACGTCCTACAAAGCTAGAGAAATTTCTATCTAAAACTGTGCCCTCAACCCTGTTTGCTGAAATTGGATTGATACGGTCAAGCACTACCACACGTTTGCCAGCCTTTTTGCAATCCTCCATTGCGTAGGATAGTGTATACATATAGGTATAGAACCTAGCACCAACATCTTGAATATCAAACACGATAATGTCTATTGTATCTAAAATCTCACTTTTAATATGTGGAGAAGAGCCATACAAACTGTAAACAGGCAAACCGGTTATACTGTCGGTATAGGTTTCTACATGGTCGCCAGCTTGCAAATCACCACGTACACCATGCTCTGGAGAAAACATACAAACCAAATTATAGTTCTCATTAAGAATATCAATTGTTGACTTAAAATTCTTATCAAGCCCTGTAGGATTAGTGATAAGTCCGATTTTTGCACCTTTTAGTAGGCTATCATAAGATTTTATATTATCTATTCCACAGTTTAGCATATTGTTATTTCCCCTTATTATATAGTTTCAAAAGTAGCTTCAACTTTTTTTAACAGCTCACGCACTTTAAGTTTTTGTGGACATTTTTTCTCGCAAAAACCACAGTCTATACAATCACTTACCAACGCACCTTTTTTATCCTTGTTGTCACGATACGCTATAAACGATTTTTTGGCAAGTTCAGTTAGACCATATACATTGTAATAGGTGTACGCTTGGAAAATGCGTGGAATTTCTATTCCTTTAGGGCAAGGCTGACAATAACCGCAGCCTGTACAATAAAGTTCAGAGAACTTCTTAACATTTTCAATTGCATCGGTTAACTCTGCCCAATCTTTTTTGCTCATTGGGTTTTCAATCGAGGCAACAGCTACGTTTTTATCTACCATATCGATATTTTCCATACCGGAAAGGGCACAGGAAATATTTTCGTTCCCTAAAACGAAACGAAAAGCCAGTTCATAAGTTGAGATTGACTCTTTGCCCGTAAGCTTTTTGTAAAGCTCGGTAGGAGCTGCAAGTCTGCCACCTCCAACAGGCCCCATTGCCACAACGCCTAAGCCTTTTGACACAGCATAATCAATCATTTCTTCATTGGAGCGATCCAAAAGATTATATTGTACAAGCATAGTTTCAAGCTCGGGTGCGTTATCAATAATATGTTTTATAGCAATCGGTTCATCATGGAATGAAAAAGAGATATGGCGAATTTTGCCCTCAGCTTTTAGTTTTAATGCCTCTTCAATTAGACCAAGTCCAATAATTTTTTCATCAAATACAGCTTTGTTGATTGCCCAAAAATGGTAAAAATCTATGTAATCAGTATCAAGCTTTGCAAGACTAATTTCAAGCATCCTGCGATAGTCCTCTTTTACCTTTACATTGTCCATTGGGCATTTCGTGGCAATAAACACCTTGTCACGAATAGGCTTTAAAGCCTTTCCTACAGCGATTTCAGAGTTTTCGTGGCAGTAATAATATGCAGTATCAAAGTAGTTAACACCAAGCTCATAAGCGTGGCGTAACATTTCGGTAGATTTGTCATAATCAACTGTCCACTTTCCGTCAATTTCACTTTCGGGTAACCTCATACAACCAAACCCGAGCGCAGAAATTTCTACCCCAGTGTTCCCAAATTTTCTGTATATCATTTCATTATCCCCCTAGTCTATTATAGATGCAATACAAGCGTTTGAACAACCCTTCAGCGGGTTGTTGATTGATGATTTCAGTATAATATAATAGACAAGCTAATGCAAGTTTAAATTGTATCTTAGCTGTATATATGGTAAAATAGTTAAGAGTAATTATTATGAAAGATTAATTTTGTTGAGCTACAATAAAAATAATATGAGGTGTAAAAATGCGTGATACAGATTACATAATTGAAAAGCTTGAAAAGCTTGTGGCGATTAATTCACCATCAGGATTTACAAAAGAAGTAAGCGAGTATATTGTATTAGAACTAAGTCAAATGGGATATAAACCAATCCTAACAAAAAAGGGCGGCATTCTTTGTGATTTGGGTGGAAAAGATGTTGACAATGCTTTGCTGATGACTGCACACGTTGATACATTAGGTGGAATGATAAAAGAAATTAAATCAAACGGAAGACTTAGAATATCACCGGTTGGAGGACTACAAGCACAAAATACCGAGGCGGAAAACTGTACGATTGTGACACGGTTTGATGGTAGTTATAGCGGAACGCTACAAATGGACAGCCCATCTGTCCATGTAAATAAGGACTATGATAAGCAAGAGCGTACATTTGACACCATGGAGATTGTCATTGACGAGAAGGTTAGTTCCCAAGAAGACACAAAAAAGCTAGGCATCAGCGTTGGCGATTATGTGTGTTTTGATCCTCGTATGGTGGTGACTGAAAGTGGATATATTAAGAGCAGATTTTTAGACGATAAGTTAAGTGTGGCAATTTTACTCCAATATGCAAAATATCTAAAAGATAAAGTTATTACTCCAGAGCGCAGAATATATCTTCATATTACTGTGTTTGAAGAGGTAGGTCATGGAGGTGCGGCTTCCATTCCAGAAGGTGTTACAGAAATTCTTGGAGTCGATATGGGTTGTGTTGGTGACCATTTGCAATGCAATGAGCACATGGTGTCAATCTGTGCAAAGGATAGCCGCAGTCCATCTAATTACGAGGTTACTACTGCGCTGATTAAGGCTGCAAAAGAGAACAATATTGACTATGCAGTGGATGTGTATCCGTACTATGGCTCTGATGCAGATGTTGCCCTGATTGCTGGGTATGACATTAAACATTGCCTAATCGGACCTGGAGTATATGCATCTCATGGCTATGAGCGTTCCCATAAAGATGGCATAAAAAATACCCTTGAATTGATAAAGGCTTACGTAGGATAATTAATTTTACGAGTGAAAATAACATTAAATTTATAACTTAATAAGGGGATTTGAGTATGCAGGACGAAAGGTTAAAAGAGTTTGGGTGGTTAACTCTTGGAACTACACTTATGTCAATTGGTATTTATTTTTTTAAATTTCCAAATAACTTCTCCACTGGTGGAGTCAGTGGCATTTCAGTAATTTTGGGTAAGCTAATTAATGGCATCACACCCGGGGCTTTAGTGTTTATCATTAATATGGTTTTGCTAGTTATCGGTTTTATGATTTTTGGTAAAAAGTTTGGGATTAAAACTGCCTATGCAAGTATACTTATGTCAGTTCAAATTTGGATTTTAGAGTGGTTAATTCCTACGGGAAAGCCTTTCACAAATCAGCCGTTGCTAGAGCTAATGTTTGCAGTTATGCTACCAGCATTTGGTGCTGCAATATTGTTTAATATGGACGCATCTTCAGGTGGCACAGATGTTATTGCAATGGTTTTAAAAAAATATACCGAAATAGACATTGGAAAAGCATTGCTGTTTAGTGATGCAATTATTGTACTTGGTTGTTTTTTGGTATTTGGTATGCAAACAGGCCTATTTTCACTCCTTGGGCTAGCTGCAAAGGCACTTGTGGTAGACAGTGTTATCGAGAGTATAAACCTCTGTAAATATTTCACAATAATAACTACCAAACCTCATGAGGTCTGCGACTATATTGTAAATGTGCTCAAACGTGGTGCTACAAGAATAGAGGGCGAGGGTGCCTTTACAAATGAGGAAAAAACAGTTGTATTGACTGTCGTTCGTCGTGCGCAGGGAATACGATTGCAAAAGGAGATTAAAAGAATTGATCATAAGGCATTTGTGTTAATCACAAACACAAGTGAAATTATCGGAAAAGGTTTTAGGGGAGCAATATAGTAAAGAGTGGAGAGTAAATTGTGCTTGAATTCATAAAAGAAAAAGTGAGTTTATGGGATTACCTAACAAAAACTACAAAGCCTATCTATATATATGGTATGGGAGATGGTGCGTTAAAAATAATTTCGGTGCTCGAACTGCATAATATAAAGCTTGCAGGAATTTATGCAAGCGATGAGTTTGTGCGTGGGCATAGCTTTTGTGGCTTTTTGGTCAAGAAACTTGACGAGGTGAAGGCTGAAGCTAATGAATTTATCACTCTGTTAGCCTTTGCAACACAACGTGAGCCCCTGATTTCTCAGATATATCAAATGTCAGAGGAGTTAGAGCTTTATGCTCCAGACGTGCCTGTTGTCAAAACAGATGATGAAATTTTTGACATTCACTATATAAAAAAGCATGAAAGTAAATTTGATTTTGTTTACAACAATCTTGCAGATGAACTATCTCGTAAAGTATTAATTAACGTGCTTAATTTCAAGGTTTCAGGAAAGATTAGCTACCTCAAGGATTGCTCAACTGAAATTGGCGAGGTGTACAATGAAATTATAAAACCCAATGATAGGGAGCATTATGTGGACTTAGGTGCATACAATGGAGATACTGTGGTTGAGTTTTTAAGCTATGCAAACTCTGCCTCCGGAATAGTTGCATTTGAGCCTGATAAAAAGAACTTCAAGCGACTTAATAAAACCCTGCTTGAAAAAGATATCGCTGTTAAAGCCTACAACATCGGAGCGTGGAGCTGTGAGGACACTCTTTTTTTAAAAGGAGGAAAGGGCGGACGCAACTCCAAGTTAAATGATGATGGACAGGTTGCAGTTCCTGTCAATTCAGTGGATAATATCTTAGGTGGAGCAAAAGCTACCGTTATTAAGTTTGACGTTGAGGGCGCAGAAAAATCTGCAATTGAAGGCTGTAGAAGTACGATTGAAAAACATACCCCAAAGCTTATGGTTTCGTCATACCATAAGAATGAAGATTTGTTTGTTTTACCTATAGAGGTGCTTAAACTTAATCCCAATTATAAGGTATTTTTACGCCATCATCCCTACATTCCTGCGTGGGAAACAAACTATTACTTTGTATAGCTTGACATTGGGTTAAAAATTTAGTATAATATTCGAGTTGCAACATTGTTTGTAACTCATTCGGAGAAGTCGCCTAGCCCGGTTTATGGCGCACGACTGGAACTCGTGTAAAGGTAACACTTTCGAGGGTTCGAATCCCTCCTTCTCCGCCAAAAGAATAGGGTAAAAAAGATATCATCGGCAGTAATGCCGATGATATCGACCTTTTCAAGGGTTTTTACCCTCAAAAATAGGCGTTTTTTTAGAGTGCATTTTCGTGGTTATCATTTAGTGCTTTTTCGGATGTCAGTGTATTCGAACTATCACGATTTTGAACATAATAAGCTCTAAAACAAAAGTACATAGTGGCAAAATAAAAAGTAGCGCCCTTTTTACCAATCGCTATAAACAAGTGTTTAAGCCACTTTAAGCGACCTTTCAAAAAAGGGCGCCACTCATTACAACCAAATAAAATGTAAGTAAGGCTCTGATTTCACAGATAAGAAATCAGAGCCTTTTTTGCGTTTCGGGGGGAAGGAATAAGAATCGATGAATATGCTCTAAAATACAGTCACCCCACTCAAATATAAAGGTAGCGCCCTTTTTAATCAAAAGATTTCACAAGTGATTTAAAAAAGGGCGCCACTTCAAATTAAGGCCAAGTCTATGGAGAAACCCAAGGCTTGGTCTTTTTTTATTTCTACTAAAAACCGAAAGGATTGAGAACAATGTCACGCTATTTTATGTATGGAACAAGCTTGCAGGAATCGGAACAGATGATGATGTCTGTTCCTAATTTTTTACCGAGAACGAAAGGAATGTTTATCATGGGACAGAAAACAATTGACGAAAAGGAAGAATTCAAGAGGTGTATCTATTGCAGTGAGTACAGCAAGGGCGGCTGCCGAACGGCACATTGTCCCTATCTTTTAGACCGAGCAGATTTTGGTCAAATCGGATATGCCGATTTTATCAAGGATAGCTTTTGGGATTCAGATGACTTCTTTTTCAAGAAACGACTCAGAGGTTTGTTTCGCAGCTTCACAGGCGAATGGTTCATGTCCTCCTATCACAAGGATAGATATTTGTGCCGTGCACAAGGTAGCGCCCTTTTGCAAAGCACAAAGAAACAGAACCTTGCACTGCTGTATTTACTGACAGCGAATGAACAGCTTTGGAATAGAGCCAAGGATCACATCTACCCAAACAAAACTGCACTATTGGAAATCCCTCTCACCGGCATTAACACAACCTGTTATGCGTTATTTCAAGCAGCCAAAACCATTGCAAGCGGTAAGCTCCACATCAAAGAAAATGAGCTTGCCGATAAAACTCTGATTGGTGAGGTTGCCTTTAAAACCATTATACAGTCTTTTTTAATTGCGAGATATGGCGATGAGATTATGACTGTGAAGCAGTAAAAAAGAGCCTGTCGAAACAGACTCTTATCGTTACTTTGAATAGGTCATTAAATCACTGATGTCGCAGTCTAAAACAAAACAGATGCGAGTCAGCACATCAACATCCATGCGTTCGATATTTCCGTTGTACCATTTATCTGCTACCTCAAAACGAACGTCGGCAAGACGAGCTAAAGCACTGCGTGTTAAGTTCTTCTTATCCATGATTTCCTTAATATGAAAGGATATTTTGCCATAGTCTTTTATCTCAAAAATAGAATTTGCGTTACTCATATTCCTCACCTCTCTATAAATAGTCTATCTGAATTTGTTACGCTTGACTATTTACACATATATAGATACTATGTATATAGTATTATTTGAAAGGAGATATAATATGCAAACAAAAGAACATTCACTCTGTTTCACCGGTCATCGCAGTGAAAAGCTACCTAAGACAGAGCAAGAAATGGAGCATCTGAAACAAAAGCTTTTAGCTGAAATTGACAATGCAATCGAAAACGGCATTGATACCTTCTATATGGGAGTCTGCTATGGATTTGATTTACTTGCTGCCCAAATGGTGCTACGAAGGAAAAAGGTTATTTCACTGAATAAGCCAACACAAAATTCAATTAAACTTGTAGCAATAATTCCATTTGAGGAGCAAGCTTCTCGATGGAGCGAGAAAGACAGAGAACTTTACTTTGACTATACTCTGCCCTACTGTGATGAGGTCGTTACACTAAATACGCACTACAAGCAAGGCTGTTACCATGAACGCAACCGATATATGGTAGACCGATGTAGCAAGATGATTGCCTATTATGACGGTGGATCAGGCGGAACAGCGTACACAGTAAACTATGCAAAAACAAATGGTTTGGAAATCACAAATCTATACGCAATATAACGGTTAGAGTCACTTCAATTTGAAGTGGCTCTTTTTTTATACCCTAAATCAGAAATGGAGGAACAAAATTGAATATTAGAATTAAAACAAAAGACAGCATCACAGGTTTTACAATACCTTGCAGCGAAGAACAAATCGACAAGCTTTGTGAGGTTCTCGGTATCCACAATAACAGTCAAGCTGTGATAACAGTCGATAGTGTGTATATGGACGACAGAGCCAATGCTCTACTCCAAAACAAGACCTTTAATCTCGACAAAATTAACTTCCTTGCCAAAAGACTGGACAGCTTTGACGGAAAGGAAATGACCACATTCTATGCAATAGCTTACGGCGAACAGATTGAAGATATCGACAGCCTCATCAATCTCACCTTTAACACCCACTGTGCCAGCGTTGTGAAGGATTTCAGCGACCTTAACGCCATAGGCAAGAGTATGTACCTCATAGAGCAAGGTGGCGTGACTATGGAGGAATTAAACCAACTGAATGGCGAGGAATATTTTAAAAATGTGCTTGCGGATAACCCTAATCCGTTGGTAACGCCATACGGCATTCTCTATAAAAACAAAAATGAGTTTGAACAGGTCTATGACGGCATCCACTTCCCCGAATATTACTGGGAAGAAAATATGGGAACCGTCGCACTGGGTAAGGACGGCTTTGCGGAATACCTCTACCTGCCTTATGTTGAAACAGAGCTTACCAAGGCACTGGAACGATTGGGTGCAAGAGATGTTTCCGAGTGCCGGGTCACATTGGACAGCACCATATTTAATGATGAGATGAAGAATATCCTCAAAGCCTTACCGAAAAACAGCCAAGAGGAAATTAACGGCATCAATCATATTGCCAAGAGAATTGCTGACATGGGTACTAAAGAAATGTCATATCTCAATAATCTTGCAGGTGACTTACAGCCACAAACCATGAAAGACCTTGATGCAATTTTCGACAGTGCCTATGAATTTGAAATGTTCGATGGAATATATAACGCCAAGGATTACGGCAGATATATGATCTGTGACAGTGGACACTTCGAGTACGATGAGAACTTAGAGGAATATATCGACTTCGAGAGATACGGCAGTCAAAGACTGAAATGTGAAAACGGCGCATTTACAAGTGCGGGATACCTTGTCTATCACGGCTACAACCAAAATCTCGCTGAAATGCTTACCGAAATCGGTATTGAAATTCCGTCACAACAAACACAAACACTCAAACTGTATATGCCCCTCAAAGGCAGCACCTACTATGATGAAAATGATTAGGGTGACCTTTACCAAACGGATTATGAAATGGAGGTATATCCCGAAGAACTTGCCGAATACGAGGACGCAATTTCAGAAGCATTAGAGAAGAATAGCCTTCCCGAAGAAAAGGAACGAGGCTTGATGAAATATTACGGAGATAACGATTCCGTCAATGCCAAGGTAAAACGCTATGATTTCTCAGTAGAAAATGTAAGCGGCAAGCTGATGGGTGTTGTAACTGCAGAGCTAAATGCACCTTTGAACGAACAAGAGTTGGTAATTTTGAAAGAAACCATTTCGGGGCAGGCATCCGATGGCTGGGGTGAAGGCTTTGAACAGCGAGAAATTAACTGCAATGGAAAAGAGATTTATGTGAGCTTCTGGCAGAGTAAAAACTGGAGCTTGCAGACTGCGGAAGAACTTGGCATCAGTGAGCCAAATCAAGAAATGAGCATGGGAGGGATTTAAATGCGTGGATTTCCTACACGAGAACAGGTAAATAGAATTAAGGATCGATATCCTATCGGCACAGTCATTGAATTGGATGCAGATATGGAAGATGGCTACAACCCAATCCCCAAGGGTATGCAGGGTGAGGTTATTGGTATTGACGATATCGGCACCTTGCATATGAAATGGCAGAACGGGAGTGGATTGGGCGTGGTGGTTGGTGAGGACAGCTTCAAGGTTATCTCAAAACCAGAAGAACTGGAAATGGAAACCCCTAAAATAGAGATTGGGGGTATGAGCCTATGAGAATCTTAAAAGCACAGGTATATAACCCCGAAAACGAGGCCTTTACAGATATTGAACTTCCTGCAAGCTATGAGGAATTAGAAGATACCCTGCAGATGGTATGTCAATGTAATCGACCGAAAAATTAAATATTGAAACGAAGGCCGTCCTATTGGTGCAGATGCACTTATGGGGCGGCTTTTTTTATTTTCAGAGAAGAAAGGAAATTATTGCAATGAACGAACTTGAGATTTTTGAAAGCGAGGAATTTGGGCAAATACGAACCGTTGTAGATGAAAACGGCACAATCCTTTTTTATGCATCTGATGTTGCTAAAGCATTAGGATATGCAAAGCCACGAAATGCTATAAATACACATTGTAAGGGGGCCCTGAAACGGGGCACCCTTACAAACGGTGGTATTCAAGAACTTACTTTTATTCCCGAACCCGATGTTTATCGTCTGATTATGAAAAGCAAACTGCCATCAGCAGAGCGATTTGAAAAGTGGGTATTTGAAGAAGTCTTGCCTACTATCCGTAAATACGGTGGCTATGTCACATGGGATAAGCTGCAGGACATTATGACCAATTCCCACAGCCTTGCGAAGTTTCTCCGTCAAATGCTCCTTGTTACCGAGGAAAATGTAAAGCTCAGAAAAGAACTTGGCGAGCTTGAGCCAAAGGCGGATTACTTTGACACCCTGATCGACAACAACTTGCTTATAAATTTTCGCACAACAGCCAAAGAGCTTGGAATTAAGCCTATGCGTTTTACGCAGTTTCTATTGGACAAGAAATATGTGTTTCGTGATACCAAACAAACTATTCACCCCATGCAGCCCTATGTCCACTGCGGCTTCTTTGAAATCAAAGAGTTTTGCAGAAATGGACACTCAGGTACACAGACACTCATTACCCCCAAGGGCAGACAGCATTTTTTGGAGGTGCTGACCCAGTGCGATGTCATCTAAATACCACTACACATTAAGGCTGATTGTTAACTGATTTTATTCAGAAACAATCGGTCCTTTTTATTTGCCCGAAAGCGAGGTGACTACTATTTGATTAAAAGCATTATCAGCTGGGTGGGCGGAAAAGCAAAGCTCATGTGGCTGATTAATCTACTTGCACCACCGAGGTACGAACGCAGTGTAGATGTTTTTGGGGGCAGTGGAACAGTCACCCTCAATCTCGACTGCCCCCCGAGTACACTTAAGGTCTATAACGATTTTAATGCAAACCTTGTAAATCTTCTGCGATNNTTGTGCAAGAGATACACCATTGGCACTCATTCGTGAAATCGGCTTTCTCACCCTCAACGCTCGTGATGACTTTGAAATGTACAAGAAATTTATTGAGCAAGAAGAATTCGGTGATGATGACCTGCAAAAGGAAATGAAGCTTACCGAAATTATGCTTCCACCGCCAAGTGCCGAGGAAGCCAAACGGATACTGCTTAAAAATGCAAAGGAAAAGGACATCAAAAGAGCTGCCGCCTATTACAAGGTGTTGCGATACAGCTTTAATGCAAACGGCGAAACCTATGGCGGAAAGAAATGTGATGTCCGCAGGTTCTTGGTTGACATTTGGAACTTCAGCAAGAAGTTTGCTGACATTACCATTGAGAACAAGGACTTTGAAGCTCTCATCAAGCAGTATGACCGAGAAAATGCCTTTATCTACTGCGACCCACCCTATTACGATGCCGAAGCCTTTTACAAGCACATTGATCCCNNGGATCATATCCGCTTGCACGACTGTCTTGCTAAGGCGGAGGGCTTTGTAATGGTGAGCTACAACAATGCCCCCGAAATTGTAGAGCTGTACAAGGATTTTTACATCTTCTACACCACAAGAGCCAACTCTATGTCCCACAAGGAGGGCGAGGTTTATGAAGAACTCATTATGACCAACTATGATCCCCGACCATTTTTACAGCAGAAAAACCATCAGATGAATCTATTCTCTTTCCTAAGCTTTTGGACAGAGGGAGATTACAAGCTTATTCATTCGCCTGCAAAGGCTTTGAAAATATATAAATAAGAGAGGTAATTTTATTATGAAAAGTACAATCGAAAACAGAGGTCTTTTGGTAGACAACGAAATCATCGAAAAAGCAGCTCTTGGTGACAATGTAAAGCTTGTTGCTACCGACCACCTTATCGTCCTTAGCAAAGCTAAGATGACGGCGATGGATATGGTGAAAACCATTGATTCCATGTCCACACTGCTATACAGCCTTGTTGATGCCTTGGCAGAATGCTGTGGCGCGTGTGATGGCTGTGACCACTGCGAGAACTTAGATTTTGAGCCTATTCATCTGCCCGATGAGGTACTTGAGCTTGCAGGCATTCCTCTTGACACCAAGCTTGCCGCCTTTGTAGAGGAAGATGGTGGTGTGGTCCACATCGAACCTGCCGAGTACGACTATGACATCTCAGACGTTCCGCCTCATTTACTTGCTACCTTTTCAGACTATGGCATTTGCCTTGGGGAGCTTGATGCACTCCTTATGGAAAACGAGGTGCTTTAATGGACAAGAAATATGTCTACCCATACAGTTTGCTTGAAGCCAAGCGAAATGGTGAATTGGAGCAATACCGAGAGTCCTTTCGTGAGAATGTCCGCTGTGCAAATGCCATAAAAGAAGCAATCAACCAAAACTTTGATGGAATGCACTTAAATCACGATGTGGCAAAGCCTGTCATTACCGAGTTTGGCTATGACCGAGTAAACTTTGTGCTTGCCAACACCCTGCAGCGGCTTGACCATGATGGCAGATTTTCAAGGGATAACAAGGAGTGGGCAAATGGCTTTTTCATCCATGAAAACAAAGCGAACCCTCGAAATTATGAAATTATGGTTACAAGCCACCCTGCCGTCCTTGATGGTTTCATTAACCTTGTTCGCAAGGAATATGACAGCCTAAACCTTTGGAATCACACCCACTGCAATGATAAGACACATCTTGATTACACCGGTAAGGTTATGATCCTAAACCCTAAGTGCCTGCAAGATGAATACAAAGCACCCCGAGATCAGCTGATTTTGTGTGAGCATGGTTTTGGATGCAGTCCCACAGCAAGTGGAAGAAAGGTATTCGGGAGATTTCTCTCTGACGGTGAAAAATGCCAATATGACCGTTCTGACTTTATCGGTGAGCTGAAAGAGGAATTCATGCCGGATTGGGCAAGAGAAAAGGTACAGGAGATGACCGAACATCAGCAGTCCTCTCCTACTATGGGAGGGATTGAAATGAAATAGATTGGAGGACATCATGGAGAGTGTAAAACTCAAAAATAGCATTATATATTACTATGGCACTCCGACAGGTTACCTAAAGGATGGTAAGGCAAATTTCGACAGCTCGTTTCTCTGTGATGAAATTAAAGAGTGGTGCAAGGAAAAGAGATTAGAGTTTTGTTTTTCTGATGGTATTTTCGAGGTGCTTTCCAAAAAGGAGGATGTATCCCAGTTTATGAAAAGTGAAGAAACTCTAAAGAATGTCCGAATTTGGCAGCTAAATGCCGATTCGGATTTTTCTATGCGATTTATCTCATTTGACGAGTTTAAAGAGAGGTTTGGTGAGCCACACAAAGACAGCTTTGAAGTTTTCTTTGACGGAAGTCTGTCAACCAACAACCTTGACATGATCTATGAGATATGCAACCTAAACCACCCCAAGGACTACCGAGGTCACTCCCTCTCTATGTCCGATGTAGTGGAGCTTTATGACGAGAACGGCAGTGAGTTTCACTATGTGGATAGGTTTGGGTTTAAGGAAATCAGCTTTGAGCCGTCAGAGCAGGCACAAGGCTTTGATATGAAAATGGAACTGTAAATCAGGAGGTATTAGATGAAACAGAATAACAATTTTGAGCTTGATGTGAGAGTAACTCCCATTAAAAACGGCGGAAATGTCAAGGCATACGCTTCGGTAAATATCGGCAGTGCTTTCGCTGTCAAAAACCTTCGTATCATTGAGGGAAACAAAGGACTTTTTGTGGCGATGCCCTCGGTAAAAAACCACAAGGGCGAGTATGATGACATCTTCTTTCCCATCAGCAAGCAAAGCCGTGCTGCCCTTAATAATGCAGTAATTTCTGCCTATGAGCAAAAGCTCGAAATGGCAGAAACTCCTGAACAGGAGCAGTCAAATGAACCTGTAATGTCAATGTAACCCCACTTAGACAAATCATAAATAATTAAACTTTTGGAGGAAAAACACCATGAAAATGATTAAAAACATGATTACCAAGGCAAAGAATGCATTAGGTAATATGGCAGCGAAGGCAAGCACCTTCCTTATGTTTCAGAAGAACAAAATGCGCCTTGCGGTAGCAAACAACAGCGGTGAGAACTATATCGATAGTGCTGTAAAAATCCTAATTGCCGTGGTTTTAGGTGGTCTGCTCCTTGCCGGTCTTTATGCATTGTTCGGAGATGTGGTTATGCCTACGCTCAAGAGCAAGATTCAGGAAATGTTCAACTACAAGGGTTAAGGGAGGCAGAGCATGAAAGAGAAACTAAAAAAATCAACTTCTCTGCTCTTAATCCTTTGCCTTGTTCTCTGTGTTATCGGTGGCAGTGCCTATGCTGCCCACCGATACTTTGAGGATGCCAAAGGACACTGGGCGGAGGACGCTATTCAAAAGCTAACCGAGCAAGGAGTTATTGCAGGATATCCCGATGGTCTTTGTCATCCCGATGAAATCATCACAAGGGCTGAATTCGCAACACTGCTTGCACGAACTATGACTAAAAATATTGAAGTGTCCGAAACGAACAGGCTGTTCACTGATATAGACGGACATTGGGCGGAACCAAGCATCCTCTATTTGGTGGAGCAGAAAATCATTGTAGAAGATGATTATAAAAACAAGCTGTTTAAACCAAACCAGCCGATTACCCGCTTAGAAATGGTAAAAATGCTTGTTCGTGCCTTGGGTATGGATTGCCACAGTGATGATTGTCTCTGTGATTTGGATTTTACGGATATCAGTCTCCTTGAAAAAGAGGATAAGCTATATCTTTGCATTGGCAATAAGCAGTTTATCGTCAACGGCTACCACGATGGTAGTGTCAGGCCAAATGATAATGCTACTCGTGGTGAAGCCTTTGAAATGCTTGTAAAAGAGGAAGAAGCCAAGGATAAACTGGAACAGGAACAGCAACAGCAAAAACCGCCTGTTGTCAAGCCGGAGGAAAAGCCATCGGGTGGCGGAAATAGCGGTGGTAGTTCCTCCTATGTCCCAGCTCCACAGTTTGCCTTCACCATTCCCGAAAACTGCTATGTGGGAGATGAGGTGAAAATCACACCTACAAGCAAATATGTAAGCACTGTTTCTTGGAGCGTGGCCAAGGATGAAATTCCAGTGGAGCATACAACAGCCTTTGAGGGAGAACTCACCAAAGACGGCGGTACGCTGAAAGCAAAGGAAATTGGTGAATACATCATTACCGCTACAGCTAAAAACAGCCGTGGCAGAGAAATTACTCATTGCCAAACCATTACGGTATACCCCGTGGTAACCGTGAAATTCACCTTACCCGAAACAGCCCATACCGACACAAGCATTGCTATAGATTTGAAAACTGAAAATCTCGGTGAACTTCCTATTGTGTGGTTCGTAAACAAAGACGGAGAAGCCTCCGACCTTACCAAAACCATTACAGGCGAGCTTGAAAGCACTGGCGGCACCATTCAGTTTAAAGAGCATGGCAGCTACACCCTAACGGCCGCCATCACCGATATTCTTGGAAAAGTGACCTCTGTTTCCCAAAGTGTAGTGGTCTATCCTGTAGCTGAAATAAAACTAAAACTGCCGAACCTTTCTCATACGGATAAAACGGTCACCTTACAAACAGAGAGCAAAAATGCCAAAGGCTTAACATCTCATTGGACGCTGACAAAGGATGGCGCTCCTGTGGAGCTTGAAAGCCAAATTGAGGGCAATGTAAGCCTCGCAGACAGCAATATCCGATTCAAGGAAAAAGGTGTCTATCAGTTGACGGTTACCCTAACAGACAAGACAGGCAGAGCTTTTACCGATACTACAAAAATTACTATCTACCCTGTGGGTGCTGTTGGATTTTATCTTCCCTCTATTCTCCACACCGATGATACAGTCAAGGTAGAAACAACCCTTGCGGAAATCGGAGAAAAACAAGCTGTTTGGACAGTAACTGAGAACGGAAAGGAAATCCCCCTTACCGATGT
This sequence comes from Ruminococcaceae bacterium UBA866, assembly GCA_002295325.1. GTDB lineage: Bacteria > Bacillota > Clostridia > Oscillospirales > Ruminococcaceae > Paludihabitans. The sequence continues at coordinate 21,818 of DBGA01000083.1, forward strand.
CATTACAGGATCACTTACCAATGATGGTGGCAGCATCCGTTTTAAGGATAAGGGCGAATATATCCTTAAATGCTCCTTTACCGATGACGGTGGCAGAAAGTATGCCTACGAACAAGCGGTTAAGGTCTATCCCGTACCAACTCNNTCACCTATACACAACCAAAGCTCATTCATACCGATACCGAGGTAAAAATCAACACTACCGCCACCGACTTAGATGGCTTGACCTTGCAGTGGCTTGTGGACAACAGCTTTGGATATCAAGACTGGGACACCTTTGTAGCTNNGAACGCTCAATAACGAGGGTGGCAACATTCATTTTAAGCGAGCAGGCATTTATGAGCTTGTAGCAAGAACCACCGATGAAACCGGCAGAGTGTTCCTTTTTGAGCCTAAGAACAAAACCGAGGTGCTTCCTGTGCTAACCCTTGGCTTCACCTTGCCAAAGGTTGCTTACACCGACACCCAAATTGACATCAGAACAAGCGGTCACAACAACACCCTGCCTGTGGAGTGGACACTCACCAAGGACGGAAGGAGCGTTGCAATATCCTCTATTATTGAGGGCGAACTCAATAAATTGGGTGGAAAGGTTCGCTTTACCTCTCATAGTGAGTATCTACTGACCGCCAAGATGACGGATCTGCTTGGCAGAAGCTATTCCCACAGTGAGAGCATAACCATCATGCCGATTATAGATTTTGCCTTTACAATGCCCGATAGTGTGCATTACGGAGAGCCTTTGGAGGTAAACATCAGCAAGTCTTTACACACTGAAAAGGCAGAAATTCACTGGACGCTTTCCAAGAACGGCGAGCATTGCTCCTATGTGGGTGAGTTTTCCAAAAACGGTGGTAGCATTGAAATTCAAGATACAGGCGATTTTGTTTTAACCGCAGTTGCAACCGATAGCTTGGGCAGAGAGTGCAGCTACTCACAAAATATCACTGTAATAAACACCGCACCTACCATTGACAGCTTTACCGTGAACCCAACCAGAACGGCGAAACACGGTAAATTCCTCGTGAATATTTTTGCTGCTGCAACCGATGCAGAAAACCACCAAACTACCCTTGAGTGGCAGGGCAAAACCGAGGACGGCTATTATCCTGTGGGAACTCACACCGTGAAAGTAAGAGCAAAGGACTCTGCCGGAGCTTACTCCGAATGGGTAAGCAAGAGCTTTACCATTGTGAGCAACAGTCCCACAGTAACCCTCACCGCAACACCTACCCGAACCGCAAAGGATGGAAAGTTTCTTGTAAATATTTCTGCATCAAGCTATGATGCCGATGGAGATACCGTTACCTTGGAATGGGAGAACAAAACTGTCGACAGCTACTATGCCATTGGTACTCACACCGTAAAGGTACGAGCCAAGGATGCAACAGGAGCTTATTCCGATTGGGTAAGCAAAACTTTCACCATTCAAAACTCTGCTCCCACTCGCCCTGTGATTACAAGAACCCCAAGTGGCAACAGTGTTGTGCCGGGTACACCCGTCACCATTACAGCGAGCAGTACAGATGCAGACGGCGATGCCATTACCTATGTGTGGGAGGGCAGACCGAACGAAACCTCCACCTATCCTTTGGGCAAAAATACCGTCCGAGTAAAAGCAGTGGACAGCACAGGTGCTGAATCTCCTTGGGCAGCAATTGTATTCTTTGTAATGGACAGTAACGGTAGTGGTGGAATGATGCTGACAGGACCCGACTCCACCATCAACGAAAATGGCATCGAAGGTGCAACCATTACAAAATACACCTTTAATGTGCCTGCAGTCAGTGGCCACAACGGCAACGACTATGGCAGAGTGCGTGGCTATAATGTGCTGACACAGCAGTGGGAGCAATTGGACTATGGAACCACTAATAACGGCATCTCCTTTACAAGAAGCCTAAGTAGTGGGATGTACTCTAAGTTGGAGTTTTACTATTTCACAAACCACAATTGCATGTATAACAAATCTAACATCACCTATACCGTTGAGTACTACTTTGAGTAAATGCCTATGAACATCATCATTCAAGCAATTTTATTCACAGTACTTTTAACCTATGCCGCCATAGTAGATTGCAAGACAGGAGAAATTCCAAACGCCCTGTGCCTTGAAATTTCTTTTTTGTCCCTTTTAGATTTTCACCTTAACAATCTCTTTGGGCTTGGTATTGCCCTCATTTTATGGCTGACAGCAGTCTACATCGTTCCCGATAAATTAGGTGGAGGAGATATCAAGCTTTGTGCGGCCGTCAGCATTGTCATAGGCTTTACCGCTACAACCTATGGCATCATCATAGGATTTGGCATAGTGAGTCTTGTTTGGCTTGCTATGCTTTTGTTCAAAACAAAGCAAGAGGTGGAGAAATACTCTCTGCCTCTTGCTCCCTTTTTGGGGCTTGGATTTTTAATCACTTACTTTATAGAAATTGGAGGTCGACTCGCATGAAAAAGCTTAAAAGCAAAAAGAGCATTGTGGCGCTTTGTGCCATCGTTCCTATTGCCACCGCACTTGCCTTTGTGCCGAAAATTGTGGCTGAATGCAAGAAAAGGAAGTATACATCTACATCGTTTTAAGGAGGAATTAACTTATGAAATTTTTGAAAAACAGAACCACTGTCGGTATTCTTTGCATTGTTTTGTCCCTTGTGGTTTGCTTTGGCATTACACCGCTTTTTAACCAAAGCATCAGCCAAAAAACCGAGATTGTGCGAGTTGCAAAGGAAATCAAACAGGGTGATGAAATCACCAAGGATATGGTGCAGACAGTAGAAGTCGGCAGCTATAACCTACCCGAAAGCATCATCAAGACCAAAGAAACCGTTGTAGGCACATTCGCAACGGCTGACTTTGCAGTTGGTGACTATATTCTAAATACCAAGGTGTCAAAAACACCCGCCTATGAAAATGCCTATCTATATAACCTTGATGGCACCAAGCAGGCAATCTCTTTGACGCTTAAAACCTTTGCAGGCGGTCTTTCGGGCAAGTTGCAGTCGGGTGATATTGTGTCGGTAATTGCTCCCGATTTCAGAGAGCAAGGTTTGACTGTCATTCCTCCCGAGCTTAAATATGTGGAGGTCATCTCCGTCACTGCACCCAGTGGTTACGATGCCAACACAGGTGAACAGACAAATTCCGAAGATGATAGAGAACTCCCCTCTACCGTAACACTCCTTGTCACTCCCGAACAGGGTAACATTTTAGCTGAGCTTGAAGCCGAGGGCAAAAGCCATCTATCCCTTGTGTTCCGTGGGGAAAATAAGCAGGCACAGGAGTTTATCTCTATTCAGGAGGAAGTGATCCGAAAAATTTATAGCCCCGATCTTGCATCTGAAAGTGCCGCCACAGTTACCGCACCTCAGTCCTCAAAGTCTGAGGAATCCCATACCTCACAAACAGAAGAAAGCGAGGGCGAGTAATGAACTTTATGAAAAACACCATATTTAAAAAGCCGGACAAGACAGAGCAACCCAAGGAACAGGTCTTACATGGCGGTATCCTTGCTGTTTGGGGCAGTCCCGGCAGTGGCAAAACCACTGTGGCAACAAAGCTTGCAAAGCATCTTGCCGACAAGAAGAAAAATGTAGTTTTGCTCCTTTGCGATATGACGGCGCCCATGCTTCCTTGCATCTGTCCGCCCTCGGATTTGGAAAACAATCATTCCTTGGGCAGTATTCTTGCCGCACCCCATGTAACAGAGCCACTGGTAAAATACCATATGATTACCCATAAAAAGATGGACTATCTCACAATTTTGGGAATGCAAAAAGGTGAAAATGAATACAGCTACACCCCTTTTGGGGAAACACAGGCAAAAGAGCTGATTTCGGCACTTCGCAAGATTGCACCCTTTGTCATTATTGACTGTGGCAGCTATATCGCCAATGATGTGCTGTCTGCCGTAGCACTTCTTGAAAGTGATGCAGTGCTTCGCCTTGCAAACTGTGACCTCAAATCCATCAGCTACCTTTCCAGTCAGCTTTCCACCCTGCAAAGTGCAGGGCTTGACTTTGAAAAGCAGTACAAATGTGCCTCCAACATTAAGAGCAATCACGGTATTGAACACATGAGTGGTGCTATGGGAAGTCTGAGCTTTAAGCTCCCTCATTCCGAGGAACTGGAACAACAGTATCTTGAGGGCAATCTCTTTTTGGATTTAACGCTGAAGGATAGTCGAGATTTCCGCAAAGAGATTGAAAAAATCGCAAAGGAGGTATTCGGATAATGAAGTTAGGCGAAAAGCGAAGAAACTCCATCTTTTATAAAAATAACACCGCCGAAGCTACGGGAACCAAAGAAGTCTTAGCTGAGGCGGAAGCTATCCTTGAAGAACAAGAAACCTCCCTGCAAAAGCGAGCAGATACCATAATCACAAGTAAAACGGAAAATGCAGTACCGATAGAGCTGGGCGTTAAAAACAACGCACACTCTGTTTTTTTTGCACCCGAAACCGAGTGTAAAGACTTTTCCTCGGTACTAAAAGAGGTTCAAGAGTACATCTCAGAAAACTATGCCCAGCTTATCACCAACAGCTCCCTTGAGGATGCTAAGGAGCAGATGAAACGATACATTTCCAAATTCGTTATGGAAAAGCGAATGGCTGTCAAAGGTATGTCGGGCAATGAGCTAATCGACGCCCTCTATACCGAGATGGCAGAGTATGGTTTTCTCACAAAATATATCTTCGGCAAGGGTATTGAGGAAATTGACATCAACTCTTGGCAGGACATTGAGGTGCAGTATTCGGACGGCAGAAATGTAAAGTTGGATGAGCATTTTGACTCACCCGAACACGCAATCAATGTGGTGCGAAGAATGCTCCATGTATCGGGTATGGTATTGGACAATGCCAGCCCTGTTGTCCTTGGACATCTTTCAAAAAATATTCGTATTGCCGCTATGAAACCCCCCATTGTCGATGAAGATGTGGGCATTGCCGCCTCTATTCGTATCGTAAACCCACAGAGCATGAAAAAAGAGGACTTTGTCAGCACTGGAACGGCAACAGGCACTATGCTTGACTTTTTGTCGGCTCTCATTCGCTACGGCATTTCCGTCTGCGTTGCAGGTGCAACCTCAAGCGGTAAAACCACTGTCCTTGGTTGGCTTTTAACCACCATTCCCGACAACAAGCGAATTTACACCATTGAGAATGGCTCTCGTGAGCTTGACCTCACACGCTTTCAAAATGGTAAGGTGACAAATTCGGTAATCCATACCCTAACAAGGGACAGTGAAATCGAAAGCCAAAAGATAGACCAAATCAAGCTGCTTGATATGGCACTTCGTTTCAATCCCGATATTGCTGTTGTTGGTGAGATACGTGGAGCGGAAGCCAATGCAGCACAGGAAGCCGCCCGAACAGGCATTGCGGTGTTGACCACCATTCACGCAAACTCTTGTGAAGCCACTTACCGCCGAATGGTATCTCTGTGCAAACGTGCCGTGGATATGAGCGATGAAACCCTCATGCAGTATGTGACCGAAGCCTATCCCATCATTGTGTTCTGCAAACAGCTTGAAAACAAGCGGCGCCGCATGATGGAGGTTATGGAGTGTGAAATCCTGCCAAGCGGTGAAAGAGTATATCGCACCATCTTCCAATATGTCATCACCGAAAACCGCATGGAGGACGGCAAGTTTATCATTGATGGTCACCATGAGCAAAGAGCCTCAATTTCAGAGAGCCTATCGAAAAGACTGCTTGAAAACGGTATGCCTCTGGCACAAATCGAAAACCTAAAAAGTGAGGTGAAAACAGCTTGAATGTAGTTTTACTCCTTGCCTGTGTGGGAATGATCACAGGCTTTTTTATTTTGCTATCCCTAACTCCTACCGAGTTTACAGACGGCATCTTTGCAAGACTGCTTTCTAATTCTAAAAGCCTAAAGGCTGAAATTAAGGAAAGCACCAATCGTAAAAAGGTTGGTTTTCTCAAAAGAGAAATCACAGAGGTGCAAGAGATTTTAATGGTGACAGGAAGAAGTAAGCATTTTCCGTTTATATGCTTGTTGTCCTTGGCACTGTTTGCTGTGGGTGCGGCAATTGCCATAAGCTTTGGGAACTTTTTTGCTGTGCCGGTGCTTGCTGTCGGCTTTATGCTGCTGCCATTTTGGTATATTCGGCTTACCCAAAGCCATTTCAAAAAGGATATTTCGGCAGAGCTTGAAACAGCACTGTCCATCATTACAACCGCTTACCTTAGAAACGAGGACATTGTGACGGCAGTGGAGGAAAACATCGGATATCTGAACCCTCCTGTGCTGTCTGTTTTTAAGGCATTTACCTATCGCATCAAGATGATTGACCCCGACATCGTTTCGGCTCTTTTGTCTATGGGAGGACAGATTGATAATGCGGTATTCCACGAATGGTGCTANNGCAATGATTGCCTGTCAATCGGACAGAAGCCTGAAAAGCACCCTGACACCTATTGTGACAAAGCTATCCGATATGCGAGTGGTAAACGGTGAGCTTGAAAACTTGGTGTTCGGTCCACGAAAGGAATTTATCTCAATGCAGGTGCTGATGCTCTGCAACATTCCGCTCCTTTACTTTCTCAACAAGGATTGGTATAACACTTTGATGCACTCGGCACCGGGGCAGATTGTTCTTGCTATCTGCTTTGTGATTATGTTTGTATCAATGGCATTTGTGGTAAAGCTGACACAGCCGATTGAATATAGACGCTAATGGAGGGGAGACAATGCAATTTTTAATTTTACTCTTTGGCACATTCCTCGGTTGTGGACTGTTTTTCATCCTTGCCGATGTGCTGAAGCTACCGAGTCTTGCCACAGGCAAGGCAATGCTTACCGCCACCAAACAAAGTGGCGAAAAAGCCAAATCCATTGATGCACTGCTTACAGCGTGGTCAATAAAACTGGCTCAATTTTTGCCTATGGATGAGTACAAAAAAATCCGTATGCAGCACACCCTATCTGCCGCAGGCATGAAAGAAACTCCCGAGGAATTTACAGCCTATGCAATACTCAAATCGGGAATGATTGCTCTTGCGGTCATTCCTTGTCTTTTGGTATTTCCGCTCCTTGCACCTATTGTGGTGTTTTTATCGGTGATTGTTTACTTCAAAGAAATCCGCAAGGCTGACGAAAAGCTGTCTGCAAAGCGAGAAAAAATCGAGGTAGAACTGCCGAGATTTGTTGCCACCATTACACAGGAGCTAAAGGCAAGCCGAGATGTTCTCTCTATGCTTGAACACTACAAAAAGAATGCCGGTGAGGAATTTGCAAGGGAGCTTGATATTGTAACAGCGGATATGCGCTCAAGCAGCTATGAGGCAGCTCTCACAAGATTTGAATCAAGGCTCAATTCGCCAATGCTCTCCGACATCACAAGAGGTTTAATCGGTGTGCTGCGTGGTGATGATGGAGGAATGTACTTTCAAATGCTTTCCCACGATATGAAGCAGTTGGAGCTGCAAAGATTAAAGGCTGAAGCCATTAAGATACCGCCGAAAATCAGAGTGTTCAGCTTTTTAATGCTTATGTGTTTTCTCATGATGTACATGGTGGTTATTATCTTTGAGATTATCCGCTCCCTCGGCGGAATGTTTTAGGAGGTGGCAAGATGCATAAATTACTGCGACCCCTAAAGAACAATCGNNCCAATCGTGGCGAGGGATACATTGATGTAGTGGTGTTAATCCTCTGTGCTATGCTCGTAGTGGCACTTGCCGTCAAGGTATTCCCAGCCTATATTGCAAAGCAAAAGGTAGATACCTTTGCTACCGAGCTTATGCGTGAAGCTGAGATTGCAGGCAGAGTCGGCTCGGAAACCTCAAGGCGTGAAGAAATCCTTGTTGACAAAACAGGCATTAATCCCGATGTGAACTGGTCACGAACAGGCAGAGTACAACTTAACGAAGAAATCACTGTAGTGGTGACCTATCGAATGGATATTGGCTTGTTCGGTGACTTCGGCTCATTCCCCGTAACACTCCGAGGTGAAGCATTGGGCAAAAGCGAGGTGTACTGGAAATGATGATACAAAAATTATTGAAACCCCTAAAAAACAAACGTGGCAACGGTTACCCTTTAGCCGTTGCCATTACCCTTGTTTTAGTGATGATTTTTACAGGTATTTCCGAATACTTTCGCCTTATGATAATAGCCGAGGGTGTTCGTGATGCTCTGCAAGATGCGGTTATTGCCACAGTCACCGAAAACTATGATGATGTTTATCATGGAGTGCGTGAAGGGTATTCGGGAGGATACCAGCCAATGGCTGATGACTTTGAGGAATCCTTGGACTATGGCGATATTTATGATAAAATGGATACAATCCTCGGACTTACAGTGGAAAATGGTTATCATGTGAAATCAGCAAGCGATACCACCGAAACTCAATTTAAAATATGGGGATTAGATGTAGATATTGAAAACGCACCCCTTGCCTCAGCAGATCGTGAGGGCAACAGATTCAAGATTGATAGCTCCATTGAGCTTTCTGTGCCTGTTTCCTTTGGCGGAAAGCTACTGCCACCTATGAGAATTAAGGTGAAAAACAGTGCAGGTTATACCCCTGTTTTTTAACTTTTCCTTAACTTATCATCTTTCAGTAGCTTTAATTTGCTTTGTGTGGTAGTGTTTGGCTTAACAAAAATACAGGAGGAAAAACCTATGAAAAATATGACAGATAAAACAAAGAAAAGACTTGTAATTGCAAGCGGTCTCGCCATCAGTGCAGTGCTTGTAATCCTTATTGCGGGAGCATTTAAAACTCCTGCCACTGACGATGTGGACATTCCGAACAGCAGTAGCGAAGCCCCAAGCATCGTGGTAGAAACCCCCAATACCACAGAAAAAGAAAATGACATCAAGGTTCCCGACATCGAAATTCCAAAGGATAGCGAAAATCCAAATGGCGATGACAAGGGCTCCAACCAAACCATTCAACCCGACATCCCCGAAAAGCCTACCTACACTGAGGAAGAACTGAAGAACCCCGATCAGAAGCCAAACGGAGAAAAAGTAGATAAGCCTACCGAGGAAAATCTCACTCCTCCTCAGACACAAGACAAGCCCGCAGAAAAGCCAAGAAATCCAACCGGTGGCTTGCCGGGTTTTGATAATGTGCCTAACATGGGCGATAACCAAACGATTGTAGATGATGGTATGTATGAAAATGGAAATAAAATTGGAGTTATGGATTAAAGCAAAATGGCTAAAAGAAATGCACTGCAGTAAGCGGTGCATTTTTCTTTTGCGCAAAGGAGTTTACATGAAAAAAATTATAACAGCACTTTGCTTAACCCTTGCCATTGTATGTAATCTTTCTATCCCTGCTTTTGCTGTGGGAGATGGAAACATTGACGGTGGCGGTGGCGATATGGAAAGCGGCACAGGCACCAATGTATGGTCACCGGGTAACGAAGGAGTAAGAGTAACAGTGGTAAAATCAGATACCCACACTGCGGTTACTACCCCCATAGATAGTGGTGGGCAGTCTGATC
>DBGA01000083.1:31376-76425 GCA_002295325.1 Ruminococcaceae bacterium UBA866
TAGAGCAGATTGGTCGGTGTGGCGTCCATGGTGGCAAGAGTACTGGGTGGATCGTGGACACTGGGAACGAGATAGCTGGACAGACAGCGATGGAAAAACCCATACAAGTCGTTACTGGGTGTCAAACTGGGTAGATGAGGGATGGTGGGAGTTCGATTTAAACCGCTACTATGCTTCTTTTTCTGCCAATATGAACATTACCTGCGACAGTAAAAATCCAACAGCCACAGGCTCTACTATGAAAAGTGGATATGGTATCAACCAAAAGGTGTCGGCATCGGTCATCGCCAACCAATCCTCTGCAGTTTCCAAACCACAAAATGCTGTCAGCTATTTCCCTGAATTTAACTATAAAACCTACTGGAGATTGCTTGAAAGAATGGGCGGTGGTAGCTTTGAGTTTAAGAAAAATAACTACTCCACCTACAAGAATAGAACCCACTTCACGCCTGTATGGTTTCCAAACGGCAGCTATGAGGTGAACACTTGGGTAATTGACAGTTGGACCCCTATGGGTATGCTTTCAGCGAACCTAACCGACACATTAAACATCAGAGGATCTGTTTGGGATGACTGGCATATTGGTCCTCTAAACCTTAAAAAGAAAGGACAAAATTTATGACTAAAAACAAAAAAATAGTATTTTGCATTGTGATTGCAGTGCTTGTGTGCCTTGCTTTTAGCACCACAGCTTTTGCTGCGGGGGATGTTGCCGGAGCCATTGAGGGAACTTGGAATGATGCCTCGGGGCAAATTAAGACAGTGGTTAACAAAGTTGTATTCCCTGCAATCGATTTAATTTTGGCAGTGTTTTTCTTTGCCAAGATCGGTATGGCTTATTTTGATTATCGAAAAAGTGGACATNNACCCGCCATTTTGTTTGCTTGTTTGATTTTCACGATTACAGCTCCGACCTATATTTGGACTATTCTTGGATTATGATAAAAAGGCACAGTACTAAAATCAACAATAGTACTGTGCCTTAATTCTAAACGGCTTCACAAGATAAAATTTATATAGTTATCACATTTTTGCGATCTTTCTTAAAGTGTTGGCAGTTCTGATTGTAATAGCTTCTCCAATACCTATACTTGCTGTTTTTTTCCACCAGTTAGCCTTAGCATATTTCGTCTTATCAAAAGACCAGAAAATTACATTATTATAGATGTATATCTGTTCCAATTCTTTTGTTGGCTCACCGATTTTCTCAGCTATGATTTCAGCAGTAAAATTAGGCATTACAAAAATCAGATTATCATATATCCCTTTGTCATCTGTTCCCCACCAATCAGGAGCATTGCATATTATATCTTGTAATTTTTCTTGTAAGATGACGAAAACAGGAATATCTAAACTAAATTGTTCTTGTATCATAGACTTGATTTTATCTGCAAGAACAATTTCATCATTCTTATCAATTGAAAAAACAACATTTCCACTGTTGAGGTGTGTAAAAACATCGTCATAACCAAGCTTCATACAACCCAATTTTAGTTCTGACATAGCTATTTTATTTTTTCCACTTATATTAATGCCCCTTAATAAGGCGATATATCTTTTCACGGATAATACCTCTTCTACAAATTTTAATTTACAATTATATGATACCATTTAGTAAGTGTGATGTCCATCGCCCTTTTGCGAGGATGCTCTGGCAGGTACTTGGGATGTAGTATCAAGAGCCGCAGTGCACAAATAAGGCACAGCGGCTCTAAATAGAGGTGCCTTTGCCGGAAACTCCGTCGCTGGGAGCGTAATACTTGCTACGTGGCTGTAGTAATGTCATATTTGGGGGGCACTTCAAAGTCCCCTCAGCAGCTCCATAAAAGAAACGACAAGAAAGTTGTCGTTTCTTTTATATCTTTCTTTCTCAACTATTAGTTGACCTTTCCAGATAAGAGAAGCAGAGGTTTAACTTTGCGAAAAATTGATATGGAAAGAGTTATATGTTATAATGCAGATAAATACTATTATATATGATCTTGATTTAATTCACTTAGGCGTTATAACATAAAATTAAAACTGAGTAGACTAACAAAGCCAGAAGAGCAAATGGTGGAAGATTTGAACAGTTTGTTTATTTTTCGGTTTTAGGTTTCTCATGCATGCTTAGGAATTCACTAAGTGCTACGCAACCAGCAGCACATTGATTGAGCGTGGACTTGTAGAAATGTAGATTTTAGCGTTAATGATGGCANNATGCGCTCTTGTGTTTGGTTAAATGCACGCATACTTTGGACATGCTGGGATTGAAGGTTAATTGTGGGTTCAACAATCTTTGCTGACTTGGTAATCAGGTATAAAGGAGAACGGTTTTATAATGAACGAAAAAATTCTGATTGTAGATGATGAAAAAGATATTGCCGATTTACTTGAAGTTTATTTACAGAACGATGGTTTTAAAGTATATAAATTCTATGACAGCACAAGTGCTTTGAAATGTATAGAACAGACGGAGCTTGATTTGGCTATTCTAGACGTCATGCTGCCAAACATTGACGGTTTCAAGCTGTGCAGCATAATCAGGGAAAAGTACTTTTATCCCATCATTATGCTTACAGCTAAAGTCGAAGACATAGATAAAATTAATGGTCTTACCATAGGAGCGGATGATTATATCACAAAGCCGTTTAATCCCATCGAGGTTATGGCAAGAGTAAAAACACAGCTTCGCAGGTATGTGCGATATAACCAGCATTCTATTAAAAAAGAAGAGCCCAAAGATGCGACCGAGTATGATATTAGAGGACTCATAATTAACAAAGCAAATCACACCTGTATTTTATATGGTGAACCATTGACGCTGACTCCCATTGAATTTTCAATTCTTTGGTATCTGTTGGAGCATCAAGGAAACGTCGTGCCGTCAGAAGAGTTATTTGAAGCTGTGTGGGGAGAAAAATTCTTGGACAATAACAATACTGTTATGGCACATATCGGCAGACTACGCGAAAAACTGCATGATAATGCTAAAAAGCCAAAATTCATAAAGACGGTATGGGGAGTTGGTTATAAAGTTGAATAAAAAATCTATGGAAAAAATTTTATTGCAGCGCATGGTAATTCGATTCCTACTTGCAGCTGTCATTAGTTTAGGCATTATCGTCGGAGGTTCTTTTCTTGGTTATTTGCTCTGCAGTTTAATTCCAATAATTGGCAATATTAAATCCTTGATTTGGATTGGAGACCGCATCCTATTTGTGGGAACAGCTGTTTTCCTATTCAGTATTTTTATTATTCTTCTGGTTCAATGGAAACAGCTTATTTCATATTTGGCAGAAATTTCTAATGTAATAGAGACAATAGGCCAACAGGAATATGCGGATATCAAGCTTTCCTCAGTTTTAAGAGAAACACAGGATTCCATTGTGAATGTCAGTAATAAAATAAAGTTCAGTGCAATTGCCACCCGCGAGGCAGAACAGCGGAAGAATGATTTGGTCGTTTATCTTGCCCACGATTTAAAAACGCCTATTTCTTCCATTATCGGATATTTAACACTGCTTCGAGATGAAAAACAGATTTCACAGGAACTTCAAAACCGATATATACAAACAGCACTAAACAATTCTGAAAAATTGGATGACCTCATTAATGAGTTTTTTGAAATAACTCGGTTTAATTTATCTCATATCACTTTGGAATACAGCAATATCAGTCTGACCCGTCTGATGGAGCAACTAGTGTTTGATTTTCAGCCGATGCTCACTGAAAAAGAATTATCTTGTCGTTTGGACATTCCCGATAATTTGATGTTACACTGTGACGCGGATAAAATCCAGCGGGTTTTTGAAAATCTACTTTACAATGCCGTTAATTATAGTTTTGAAAACAGTGAGATTTATATAACTATTTCTATTTCAGAAAATTCCGTTATTCTAAGTTTTGAAAACAGTGGCAATACCATTCCAATGGAAAAGTTGGAACGGATTTTTGAGCAATTTTATCGGTTGGACTCATCCCGTTCTTCTCGTACAGGCGGTTCCGGGCTTGGACTTGCAATCGCAAAAGAAATTGTAGAATTACATCACGGTACTATTACTGCATCAAGCTATGATCAAAAAGTTAATTTTACGGTCACGCTCCCGTTGTCGTAGGAAAGTCGTAAGAATTTCTGTATGAAAAAATCAGTTTTTTGTAAAGTATCGCGAATAAATAGCGCCCTTGCTTTTGGTATGATATTCATACAAAGCAAGGGTGCTTTGCTTTGCCAATACAGATACGGAGGAAAAACTGATGTCAATTTTGGAAGTCAAGAATCTTAAAAAAATATATAAAACTCGTTCCAATGGGAACCAAGTAGAGGCGCTGTCAAACATTTCTCTTTCTGTTTCTAAGGGCGAGTTTGTTGCCATTATGGGAGAATCCGGCTCGGGCAAGACAACTTTACTAAATATTTTGGCATCCTTAGATATCCCAACAGAGGGTGCAGTTTTACTGAACGGAAAAAGCTATTCGGAAATAAAAGAAGATGAAATATCTTCTTTTAGAAGAGACCATCTTGGCTTTGTGTTTCAGGATTTTAACCTGTTGGATAATTTTAACCTTAAAGACAATATTTTATTGCCGCTGGTTTTGGCTGACTGCCCTATAAAGGAAATGAATAAAAGACTTCAACCGTTGGTAGAGAAGCTTGGAATTGAGCAGTTAACTAAAAAATACCCCTATGAGGTTTCAGGCGGACAAAAGCAAAGAGCTGCTGTCGCGAGAGCACTGATAACATCCCCAAATCTGGTTCTAGCTGATGAGCCCACAGGTGCATTGGATTCTCATTCTGCGGAGGAGCTGATGAAGATCTTTTCCAAAATCAACCACGACGGGCAAACCATTGTCATGGTGACCCATAGTGTTAAGGCGGCTGCCTGTGCAAACAGGGTTCTGTTTATCAAGGATGGAAAAATCATTTGTGAAGTGTCTAAGGGTTTTCCGGGAGAAGATATTACAGAAAAAATTTTAGTTGTACTTTCTTCAATGGCCAGTGGAGGAAAGCAGAATGGGTAAAAATATTTATCGTAAACTGGCGTTTAGAAACTTAAAGAAAAATGCGTCTATGATGTTACCGTATCTTTTTACCTGCGTAACGGTGGTTATATTTTATTATATAGTAGTCAGTTTNNAGATCTTAAAGCCATATCAGGAGGGAATTTTACCATTGATGTAATGAAATTCGGCAGCCTCCTGTTTGCCATACTTTCTATCTTTTTTTTGCTCTACTCAAACAGTTTTATTATGAAACGCAGAAAAAAAGAATTGGGACTTTATCACATTCTTGGATTAGAGAAAAAACATATTCAGAAGGTACTTGCATGGGAAAATAACATTTGCGCATTTGCTACCATCGTTTTGGGATTGGCTTTCGGATTCATAATAAATCCATTTTTAACAGCTATACTCTCAAGGGCTATTTCTGCTGAACTAGCATTTTCGAGTGCAATTTCTATTGTGGCTGTAGCAAAGACCGTCTTTCTTTTTATTACTATCTTTATTTTAATTTTTTTGTCTAATCTACGACAAATTCGCTCTGCCAATTCCCTCGAGCTTCTCAAGGGTGGCCAATACGGTGAAAAAGAACCAAAAACGAAATGGAGCCTCGCAATTTTGGGTGCGGTTTTGTTAGCAGGGGGGTATATACTGTCATGGTTTGTAAAAAACCCAAAAGAAGATCTTAATCTGATTATCGGCGCGATTGTTTGTGTTCTGATTGCAACTTACTTGCTTTTTCTCGCTGTCAGTGTTGTTGTATTAAAGATGTTGCGAAGCAAAGAACATATATATTATAAACCGAAAAATTTCACCTTGATTTCCGGTTTACTCTATCGCATAAAACAAAACGCCATAGGACTTTCTAACATTTGTATTCTTGCCACGGCAACCCTTTTTATAATGACAATCACGACATCTCTTTATTTTGGTATAAACAACATGCTGAACAACAGCTATAGTAAAGATATTTCCATTATATATCCGCAAACCGACAAAAAAGAAATGGCTGATCTGAAGGAATTTATTGATGAAACTACAGTCAAATACTCGGTTACTCTTGGAAATGAAACTCATTATACGGGAAATAAACATGCAGAGGATTTCGCCAAAAACGGAACTTTGGAATACTTTTTTTTAATGCCTCTGAGTGATTACAACCGTCTGACAGGAGAAGAGTTAACATTGTCCCATGACGAAGTGCTTTTTTATTCTGAAGGGGAGGAATACCAACTTGACGAACTTTCTTTTGGACAAAACAGTGTGCGAATTGCGGAAAAGCTGAAGAGTTTTCCTATTGAAAATGATCACGGAGACGACTATGGTCGGAGATGGCTATATGTTGTAACCCAGGAGGATGGTCTTATCGCAGAGTATTTCGGTCTTTCCGATAATGTTACATCTTATTATGAGTTTGACCTGTTGGGCAAAGAGGCTGATAAAACTGCTTTCTCTCATGCGATTGCAGATGAAGTCTATGGGTTCACTAATTGGTCGTCGATGTCAAAATATGTGTATCGAGAGTCCGCCATTGTCCGCTTCGGTGGACTGCTGTTTCTTGGTATCCTCATCAGTATTATTCTGTTTGCCGAAACCGCTCTAAGCATTTTTTACAAGCAAATTTCAGAGGGATTTGATGATAAAGACAGATTTAATATTCTGACAAAGGTAGGAATGAGCCACAAAGAAATTCACTCAACAATACGCCGACAAATTTTAATTGTTTTTTTCTCTCCACTATTGGTTGCTTTGCTACATTTGACTATTGCACTGCCAATGATAATGAAGCTTTTGAAAATTGCCTTCCTGGATAGCGTTGGCGTTATTGCGGGAAGTGGATTAATTTGCGCCACTGTGTTTGTTCTGATTTACAGCCTTGTATTTTTCATGACAGAGCAGGCATATAGAAAAATCGTAACGTCCCCCCAAAAATAAGAAAAGAGGTATATTATTGTGAAATTAAAGAAAATGTCGCTCGTAATCGGTTGTATTCTTCTGCTAATAGGTTTCATCAGTTACATCGTATGGGATAATAATCGGGTAGTAGTCGATAAGGTTACGCTCTCAAGCCAGAAATTGTCGGACAGCTTCGACGGTTATACAATTCTACAAATTACAGATTTACATGGAAAGAGCTTTGGAAAAGATCAGAAAGCTCTTGTCAATCTTATTAAGAAACAGAAATATGATCTTGTTCTATTTACGGGAGATTATATCTCTGATGATACTCAAGATCTGAAGCCGCTTGAGGATTTGCTCAAAGGTTTACCAACCGAAAAAGAAATGTTTTATATTCTTGGAAATACCGATGAAGATAACAGTGTCGCAACTCTTGTAAGCGGAAATCGCTTTTATGATTTGTTTATAAAATATGGGGTTAAGCCTCTTTATCCTGGGCAGGAAATAACAAAAAACGGCGAATCAATATGGTTAAAAACCAACCCTTATGCTTCGGCTTTTTATGAAATAAGTAGAGATATCCCACAAGAACTAATAAATGCGAAAAATGAATTTGATGCTCAATATAAATCGGCTGTTAATCCGTTTACCATCGAGGTCTCTCACCGTCCTACTGAAATTGACCATGAGAATGAGCTAATTCACGATTATCGCACTAATATATTGAATGAAACAGACAAAGAGTGGATCGATTGGGATGTAAGCATCAACGGCCATACCCACGGCGGTCAAATGGTATTGCCGTTTATTGGCCCACTATATGCTCCGAACTATGGCTTCATGCCGGGGAAAGTAAATGTCAGAGGTGTCCATACTGAAAATGGACATACGCAGTATATATGCTCTGGTCTTGGTGTAAGCGGGCCAGCCTTTGCAAAATTCAGGTTATTTAACACACCCAGTATAGGATTGATTACTTTGAAGAAAATACTATAGAACTCATTTAAGGTTTTGAATACCTGATTAAACTAAATACAGTATTATACTGATATGCGCGAAAACGGAATGCTTCCAATATTGGTATGGACTCATTGGGAAATGTGCAGGGCTGCGTCCGTGTTCTGCCGTCATGAAAGGTTAGAACGATGTTTTCGCTGTCATTGATGAAAAAAGGTCTTTGTTGTAGTCAAGTAAAATGAACAGTTTATCACCAGAAAATGCTCACTTTTAGCTGCCAGTTTTTAGCCGTAAAAGACTGGTGATTCACATGTAGATCTGTTCCCGGTCGTGTTAATAGTCTCGCATCGGTGGAAAAGACGGTCAAGGATGGCTGTCGTAATTGTAGAATCACCGAGGAACTCGGTCCACTCGTCAAAGCTCTTGTTGGAAGTAAAAATCAACGAAGTCTTTACGGACATGGAGGACGCGAAGGTTTGCTTCTGCTGGAGAGAGGAGCATAAAGCCTACCTCGTCTACAATAACCAGAGCTGATTTTTGTATGTACTTCAGGCGATGCAGGATTGTGCGTGAAATCTCTGCGGTCTTTAGGAGGACCATAAGATTAGAACGTGTTTGAAACGTCACCGCCTTCTTGATGATAAGGTGTAGGATTCCTCACTATGCATATGTATGAGAATGGCAACTAGGTCGGCATCATGGTTAGGAGTGACGTATGTAACGATGGGGATATAAATAAAATTGTAGGAATTATGGACTAACAGTTATCAGCAACAAAGCGATGGGCTACCAATGTGGGAGCTCATCGCTTTGCTATTCTCGAAACCTCAACCGCTCCAGATTATACAGCTTTACAATGCCAAAGCTTGCCTCGTGAACTAAAAAATCGGACTACCTATGAGGTGTCCCCCAAAGGTAGTCCGTCCGCCAGCGCTCTATCTTGTCTCTGGCATAGAGCTACCCGTTTTGTCTTGCAGTATATAAATAATAAATCGTAGATAGAAGGGAGTTAACACATGAACGCAAAAATCCGTTCACCGCCCTTTTGCAAGGATACTCTGGACTATACTCGGGATGTGATGGTGAGATGGAAAGTGGGCANNGCCAATGGCGGCGAGGTTGCCCACACTTTCGGTGTAATGAAGATTAGCTTTAGCTGAGCAAATTTAGGCTAACTAAGGTGTTTGCTCATTAGTTTATAAAGGCCTAATCTTTTTTGCTATCATAAATGGCATATATTACAACAGCTATCGCACCTGCAAATGCAATTACTTGTGCAAAAGAAGTTGATACTTGCTTTCCTATCCCATAGTATAAAAATAATATAATTGCAAATGAAATTAGAGATTGTATAAATGACTTTTTCATACTGTACCTCCGTTAAATATAAATTCGCTCCCTTAGCGTTGAACTTCCTTACTAATGTTTCGAAAAATTTTACTCATTAGAAATTTAGAATAAGTTTACCATAGCAATGTGGAACTTTCAACCACTCAAATATGAACGACAGAAAGAACAAACACTATGAAGCTAAAATTTGCTGAGTATCCTTATGCAAGGATACTTTGGACGATTTTGGGCATATAACGAACAAGGAGCCGTTGCATCAGAGTAGGGGTGCAACGGCTTAATTTCATAATTAGTGAGTTCTTCTCTGGTGGACGAATTAAATCAGTTTCGGAGGGTATCCTCGTTTGAATCGTTCAGAACATTCATTAGACAAAACAGGCAATAATGTTTTATGCTATTCTGTTCCTGTCAAAACAACCTTTTTCCATCTGAAATATTGATACCAAGCTCTTTTGCCATACCTGTTTGCTTAAATGGATTTATTTTTTCTACCACACCATCACGTTTGAAAAGGGAACCTGTATTTTTTAGCCAAAATGTTACATCTGCTTTTACGCATTGCTCCCGAATATTAAGTACCCAATCATAGTCACATATACGGGATTCTCGCCCTGTTTCGCCGCCAACGGTTACATGGTCTACTCCATGAATATACGGTGTTAAATCTATCGCTTCTAAAAGTGGGGCACAAGCAATAAAACGCCGCTTTATCGGATAGGATAAAAAGAGTGGCAGTCTGTAATCAGCTAATGCTTGATTTTCGACAGTACACCCAATATTCACATTGTCATAGCCTGCACCCCAATCGGGTGGAAGTGATACGAGAAAACGGTCAATTCGCTTTGTTAAAATCAAGAAATCAATATCAGTTCTTTCCTTGATGATAGCCCAAATGTCTTTACGCCATTCATCTGCTTCTGGCAGGAAAAAGTCAGTCGCAAAACAGGTTGGAACAATTTTGTTGCCTTTGATATTGTATTCGCCCTTTGCATTTTTCCTTGCGGGCCAATCAAATTTATCTGTTTTTTGTATTGTGCTTTGACCATAGCGTTTTGCATACGGCCCATAAAAATAGCAATTTGTACAGCCATCACTTATTTTGTAACAGCCTGTCCATGGCTCCCAGTTCATAGTGTTCCTCCTCTTGGATGGGTGAAGCCGATGATAGCAGAAACGCAGCCGCTTGTCAAACGCAGCGTTTGAACGTCACCGTCTGTGCCTTCATGGAGATCTTACCAACCTCGTAGCCGTANNGGCAGCTCCTTCTTGAAGGTTAAAAAGGCGTGGTCGATGGGAAAGCCCAGAATCTGTTCAATCTCGGCATAGGTCAGCGCAAAGCTGTTCTCCGCGCGTTGACCTATCGCCTTCCAAAGTGGCTCATATTTACTCATTGTCCGTCTCCTCCGATCTTGTTTGGAATAAAATAGCGGCTTTGATTTACCAAAGCCGCCGTGTATCACATACCAAAGCCTAACGCATACTGTTTTACAACCTCAAGAGGGAACATTGTGCGTGTAGCAACTTCTTCTGCCGACATGCCTTGATTAAAAAAGCGTTTGATAACCGTGGTCATATCCTCTGCAATTTCTACAATGTGCTTGTCGGGGTCATATACCCGAATATCACGCTGCCCCCACGGGTATTCTTTGATTTCGTGTACCCATTGCAAACTGGATATGCTTTTCATTTCGGCATACACCTTGTCCAAATCGTCTACTTCAAAATAAACTTGAAAGTTATGTGACTGCTTTTTCATGCTATCGTCTGCCAAACCAACGAGTTCAGCATATCCTTGTTGCAGAGAAAAGCCCTCAAATGTCACATGCATGCCAATATCCATTACTGCATTTTGATGAAGCACCTTTTCATAAAAGTGCTTAGAAGCGGATATATCCTTAACCGCTAAAAGACAACCTTGATATTTCATTTTTCAATCCTCCTTTGAGGATAGTGTATCGTATATCTCTGTGCCGTCATAGTAAAAATCCGACATTGTTTTCAAGTAATTTTGGGGTGACACACCACTGATAGCCTTGAAATCTTTATCAAAATGGGCTTGGTCGAAATAGCCGGCTTGTTGTGACAATGCCGCAAAAAAGCAAGGCGATTTTTGAATGTGCTTTAATACATAATTAAAGCGGGTTAAGCGTGCAAAGTCCTTAAGCGGAAAATGCAACAAACCAAGTAAATCTGACGACAAAACACTGAACTTGGAACTCATTAAGCTAAAGAACCAAATCGACCTTGCTATCAATGACTTAGAAGAAACCCTATACAGTGAACCCGACCAAAATGATGAATATGATGATGACCTTGTAAGACAACTCATTGATACCATCAATGTGGTGGGTGATGATAAGCTGATATTCACCTTCAAATGTGGGATTGTCTACGAGCAACCCATTCAACTGCAAGTGCGAAGATTGAAAAAATCAGCCTAAAATATAGCAATCGGCGGTGCAAACCGTCCTTTGCTTTTGGCAGAAAAATCTGCCAAGTATATAAAAAAAACAGACTCCTCAATGGAGTCGGAAAGGAGAAATCTATGAAATTGCTTAAAAACGACAGCACCATTTTTGTGGAGCAGATTACCAAGAGAATCAATAGCTGCTATACTGACAGCAATCCGTCCAATGCCCGGCTTATGGAGCTGTACAGCTTGATTGGAAAAAATATTTGTGAGCAAGGCGAGAAAGCATTTGTGGTTCATTTGGCTGAGATTTTATCTGAGCAATTTCCTCATCTCAAGGGTTTCTCCCCAAGAAATCTTCGCAGAATGCGTGATTTTTATATTACCTATCAGTCAGAGCCAGAGCTGATGAAGAAGGCTCAGACACTCTCTTGGACACAGAACACTGTTATTTTGGAATGCTGTGAAAACAACAAGCAGCGTTCTTTTTATTTGTCACTTGCTGAGAAAAATAATCTCTCAAAGCTGGCACTGATGAAAGCCATCAAGGATGAAACCTTTGAAAGCTCTTTGACCGAGGAAACTATCCTCGAAACTGAAACCGACTGTTGCCCCTTTGTCAGCGATTTGTGCGACACTGAGGATAGCAACACCACCTCACCCATTAAAACCGATTGTAGAGCCTTTGTGCTGAGATGTGTGCCGTTCCGCCAAGGGGCTGGTATAGGCAAAATCAAGCACAGAGCTTTTCGATATATATACCTCCGCAAAGTTGACATTCACTATCTCATAATGCTATACTGTGTTACAGCAAAAAAGTCTATAGAATCAGCAACCAAAAGGTTTCGATATTTTATACGATATGTTCTACCTCTGGCAAGCGTTGCTCAGAGAATGAAAATACCGATTTTCCTAATGACATAGCAAAATCATGACTGGCCGAAAAAGCATTGTAAGCTAATTAGGCTTGAGATACGTGATAGTTCGAATCCTACGCTAAATGTGCGAGGATAACATTAATACGCAGACTACTCAAATAAAGCCCTCATAAACATTATGTTTATGAGGGTTCTTTGTTATGTTTTTATAGAGGGGAAATGTTTTTAAAATAGGATGAAAAATGTCTTTCGCCGACATCACGCCGACATAATGGGAAAAGAAATGAAAACAGTAATTAAATATGAAATTTGATTAAAAGGTGATAGACCCAATACATAATCTTCTTAAATGTGAATGAAAGTAACTAAAGAAAAGAAAGGCTTTTGCTGATGTTGATTGATATGTTTTTAAACTATCTTATATGTTTGAGGATTTCATCGTTAATTTGCTGTCTGATGTTCAGGATATATGCTGAGCTTCTAGGATATTCTTTAAAGGAAATAGCATTGGATAAGTTCTTTTCAAGTAGATTTACAACATAGGAATGGCTAGTCAAGTTTTCTAAGCATTTTAGTGCCCTTAAATCATTCAGTGCCTCTCGCATAACCTTTAATCGGATTGAGTGTACAGGTTCGCCATTTTCGCCAGGATAGACGAGGAATGAATCACCAGAAGGAAATCCCATTCCAGCATCCGTTACCTTATAGGGGTCAATAGACTTTTTGGAAAATTGTGAATTCCAGAAATTATATCCCCAATGAAGAAATCCTTTTATGGAGAATTTATATAGTTGTATTCCTAAAATTCTGTTTCTGTAACTCGGTAGACCGATGAATCTATTGGAAACTTCTTTGTTTTGTGCACAACAATAATAAGTCCACAAGTTCTCGACGTTGTTTTCAATGAAGGGCTCAATATGGTCGTTTGAGGAAACAGGTATTTTTACAAGTCCTTGTTGATAAAATTCATAATCAGATAAAGCGTCTATGATATTACAGTGCTCTAGGTGATGCTTCACTAAGTTATAGGCGTTTTTATAGTTTTCAATATTCTCCATTGTTGGCTCATCCGAGATATGAAAATAGACTTTATCGATAAGCTGTTTATCCTTAAAATATTGGATAAGTACAGGCAAAAATGCATCTANNCCCCATTGTGTAAAGAAAGGTGGCATCTCAAAATATTCAACACCACAAGAGGTCGCTAAATCAATCCATCTGTCCAATAAACTCAAATCAAAACGATAGGCGCCATGATCAAAATCGACCTTAATCAGTTGAGTAGTAAGACGTTCGCCACCTTCTTCGATATCCAAGGATGGAGTGAAGATAGGGGTCAGTATCATATTTATTCCATGTTCTGTAGCAGTTTGTAAATATCCTTTTAACAGGGCAAAGAACTTATCAGAAAAAGGCTCGCACTGATACTGGTGACAGATACCATCGCAATGTAACCATTGTGTATGGATTAATTCTTGTGGAGGAAGGAGTGCATCTAACACAGTAATAGTAACAGTTTGGATTGCAAGGGTTTTTTGTTTTGAATTTACAAAACAAAGTTCTATGATATGTGTACCAGCAGGTATATTATTATTGCTATCCCCTAGTTCAATCCAAAGGCTTTGCCAGTGATAGGGCATAATTTTAATATTTTCATCGTTTAAAGGGAACAATACATCAGGATACAATCCTGGAGTTTTAGAAATATAATCATCATCTGCATGAATGTGGGCTACAAATTCACAAGGGACAAGTCCAACTTTGTTTACTGAAATTAGCTCTGATATTTCAGAGTTAATTTTCACTTTCAGATGGGGATCCTCGTCATAAAACTTATCAAATGTTGTATATGCCAACTGAAATGAAAAGACTTCATTTTTAAAGAAGGAAAATTTAGTTTCAGTATGAGAGGAAAGATTTGAATTTGGGAAAACCTTATCCAAAGATGATAGAACTTTTGTTTCAATGAAATGTCCCATAATAGTACCTCGTTTCAGTTATTAAATTTATAATTTGTGAGTCAATTAATAGGATAAAAGTATTAAATATATTTTAGGTAGTATAAAAATAATTGTCAACACTATAAATTTGTCTTTTTGGGCAATCTGTATTGATAAAAAAAAGATATGGAGTTTTAGGACTAGTTATAGTATCATAAAGTACAAAAGTTAATATAAAAAATGGAGGGTAAGTCATATGAATATAAAATTTGTTGGTGATATTCAGATGCTAGAAAAAGGGCTAGACATTCTAATGCAAGAACTTGGCATTGTTAAATCTGAAAATGGGCTAATTGTAACTGTAATACAATCCAATAATATTAAAATTATAAAACAAGGTAATGCGGTTACATTGCATTATAAAGGCAAATCTCAATTTTTCAGAGCGCTGGGATTGTTAGTGGAGAATATAGAGCAAGCTGAATTTTACATTGAAGAAAACCCTGTGTTCAAAAATGTCGGAGTGTCTTTCGATGTTTCGAGAAATGCCGTGCTTACAAAAGATACGTTGAAATATTTCTTTAGAAAAATGGCAATTATGGGTATCAATCAAGGTATGATGTATACAGAAGATGTGTATGAAATTGAAGATGAGCCATTTTGGGGATATTTAAGAGGAAAATATAGCGTTGCTGACATACAAGAGTTGGATAGCTATGCTGATGATATTGGAATTGAGCTAATTCCTTGCATCCAAACACTAGGTCACCTTGAACGAGTGATTCATTGGCAGAAGATGAGTAAATACGGTGATACAGATGATGTTTTGATGGTAGATAAACCTGAAACGTACCAACTGATTGAAAAAATGATAGCGAGTGCACGTCAAGGATATCGCACCAACTTAATCCATGTTGGTATGGATGAAGCAATGAACTTAGGCCTTGGAAACTATCTAAAGGAAAATGGGTATGAAGATGGATTTTCCATTATGCAAAAGCATATTTCAAAGGTAACAAAGATAGCGCAAAGTTATGATTTTAGGCCGATGATGTGGAGTGATATGTACTTCAGATGTGCATCTCCAGACCATAATTATTATGAAGATGAGATTGAAATTCCACAAGATATAATCGATAATGCTCCTGATAATATTGACTTGGTTTACTGGGATTATTATCACCATGACAAGTCGTTCTATGATAGATATATCAAACTACATCAGAAATTTAAGGCGAAAACATTGTTTGCCGGTGGAATGTGGACATGGATAGGGCCTGCCATTGACTATGATTTATTTTTCAGAACATCAATACCAGGATTAAATGCCTGCGTTGATTNNCCGCTTGGGGAGATGACGGTGCAGAAACCAATTTTCTAACTACTCTTTTAGGAATTCAGACCTATGCAGAGTATAGCTACAAAGGCGGATTTGATTTAGAACAAATAAAAACAAGGTTTGAGTTTTGCGTAAAAGCAGATCCAAACGCATTTTTAGATATTTCCAAATTCAATAAAACCGCTGTGTTGGATTCTAAAAGTGATATTCCAAATCCAGCTAAGTTTTTATTATATCAAGATCCATTTGTTGGATTATTCGATAAGGACATAGAAGGATTAGGGTTTTGTGAACACTATGGAAGTCTTGTAGAGGTGTTTAAGAAACATAAAGAAAACAATGAAAATTTCAAATTGCTGTTTGAGTTTTATGAAAAACTAGCAAACGTGTTGCAATATAAGAGTGAACTAGGTCTTAAAATGATGACAGCATATCGAAATAAAATGGACGAGGAGTTGCGTTTTATCTTAGGAACTACGTTACCTTCCTGTAAATTAGCTGTAATTGAGCTGAAAGAAATTTGGAGAAAACTTTGGTTTTCTACGAATAAAGCATTTGGATTTGAACTGCTTGACTTAAAGCTTGGTGGTATGATTGCAAGGATTGAAAGTGCTGAGTTAAGATTGACACAATATCTATCCAAAGAAATTAGCATCATCGAAGAATACGAAGAGGAAAGACTTTACCTTTTAAGAGAGGAAAACACAAACATTTTAAATGGAATGTATTTTTGGAGAACATTGGTTTCAAGTTCAAAGATATAATAAAGAGAGAGCGGAGAGGTATTATGGAAGTTATAAAGGTTGCTATTGTTGGTCTTGGCGGGAGAGGTCATGACGTATATGGTCAATACATTGCCGAACATCAAGACGAAATTCAAGTTGTTGCTATTGCAGATATCCGACCAGATAGACTGGAAATTTGCAAGCAAGAATGGAATATATCAGAGGAAATGTGTTTTCACAGTGCAGAGGAGCTGTTTAAACATGAAAACCTTGCACAAGCAGTGTTGATATGTACACCAGACAAGCTACATGTGGCTCATGCCAAAAGTGCATTAGAAAAGGATTATCACATTTTGCTTGAAAAACCTATCTCTGATTCAATTGTTGAGTGTCAAGAATTATTGGCATTAGCAAAAGAAGCACAAAAACATATTGTTGTATGTCATATTTTGAGGTATACACCTTTTTATCAAACAATTAAAAAGATGTTAGACGAACAAACAATTGGTGAAATTGTATCCATTCAGGCGATTGAGAATGTAGCATATTGGCATCAAGCGCACAGCTATGTAAGAGGAAATTGGAGAAGAAAAGACGAATCAAGTCCTATGATACTTGCAAAATGTAGCCATGATATTGATATTCTATTGTGGTTAGCAGGCAAAAAATGTAAGAGGGTAAGTTCTTATGGGGATTTGTATTTGTTCAAAAAAGAGAAAGCTCCTGTAGATTGTGGGCAAAGATGTACTGATTGCTCTATTAGGAAAGAATGTCCATATGATGCGGTTGATTTTTATTTGGAGAACCCTAAGACTGGATTTTTAGGTGGGTATACCGGTTGGCCGATTAATGTTCTTGCAGCAAATCCGACAGAGCAAACAATCAAGGATGCTTTGGAAAATGGACCATATGGACGTTGCGTATATCATTGCGACAATGATGTTGTAGATCACCAAATACTCAATATGCAGCTTGAAGAGAATGTCACAATTAGCTTTACAATGTGTGCATTCACCGATAAATGCTATAGACATATTAAAATAATGGGCACAATGGGGTACATAGAAGGCGATATGGATTCCAACATCATCACTTATGCAAAATTTGGTGAAGAGCGTCAAAGTACAGACATTACTTGCGAAGGACTTAATTTGGCGGGACACGGTGGGGGCGACTTTGTCATGATGGACAAGTTCGTAAATCTATTAAGTGGTAACGACGATGCGCAGATTGTGACTGAAATTGAGAAATCAATTGACAGTCATGTAATTGCTTTATTGGCAGAACAATCAAGAGTTTTAAACGGAGAAAGCATCTGCGTAGAGTATTGAGTTTGTGTGTTATTAGGTATACCTTATATGGGCAAAATTGACTTTTAATTGGAATTTTGTGTCTTTTTAGACAATAACAATAAATAAAACAATAAAAAATGCGTCTAAAAAGACAAAGACATTGGACCTTAATCAATATATACTAAGGACATAAACTAAAATAATAGATAGAAAATGCATTGGTTATGCAGAAAATTTAGGAGGATATTGATATGTTAAAATTGAAAAAAATTATTTCAATGGCATTGGTTGCATCATTTCTTTTGACTACACTAGTAGCTTGTGGAAACACAAAAAAAGGTGACGCATCAAGTGGCACGCCAAGCGGAGTAGTGAGCAACAACAAACCTACCAAAGAGCTATCCGGAAAAGTTGTATATTGGTCAATGTGGAATGAATCTGAGCCACAAGCTCAAGCAATTAAAAAAGCAGTTGAATTATTCAATAAAGATTATCCTGATTGCAAAGTAGAAATCCAGTGGTTAGGACGCTCTAATTCTCAAGTAGTCCCACCAGCAATTCAAGGAAACGAAAAAATAGATATCATCGATAACCTCCCATATACAGCAGACCCGACCATGTTTTTGGATATTACATCAATGATGAAAGAACCTGCAATTGGACAACCAGACAAAACTGTGGAAGAATCGATACTACACGTTTTGAATGTTGCAAATAAAGAAAACCAAGTAAGTGCAGGTTTAACAGGGGAACATTATGGTGTGCCAATGTCACCTTGGACTGTATCTTTTTTCTATAACAAAGATTTGTTTGCAAAAGCAGGCATTGAGAAACTTCCAACAACTTGGACTGAGTTTTTAGAAGTATGCAAAACATTAAAATCTTCGGGTATCAATGCGCTAACAACAGATGATGCTTACATGACATTAATTCCCAACGGCTACTTAGCAAGGTTAGTAGATAAAGACGGTATTGCAAAATTATCTGCTAGTGCAAAAGATGAGCTTTGGAAAAGCGAAGCTGTTTCACAAACTTATAATGCAATGGAAGAGTTATCAAACTATTACTCTTCAAACGTAAAAACTAATAAATATCCAGCAGGTCAACAAGAGTTTGCTTTGGGCGAGGCGGCTATGTACCTAAATGCTTCTTGGTTCCCAGGTGAAGTTTATAATACAGCTGGTGACGAGTTCCCTTGGGGAGCATTTAACTTTCCAACTGTTGAGGGTGGAAAACAAGATGCAAGTACCATTTCTTTAGGCGCTATTCCTATGAGCGTTGTTAGCAAATCTGATAACAAAGAAGCTGCTATGGAGTTCTTGAAATATTGTGTAGCAAAAGAAGTTCAAGATTCACTATCAAAAGATGGACAAGTTGCTCCTTGTACAGTTGGTTCAGAGTGGCCTGGTGCAGTCAAAGAGTGTGGAGCACAAGTTGAAAGTGCAAAATTTGTAGCGCCACTAGCACAAGGTTTGAGCAGCGACTTTGTAAATGCAGTTTTCTCTGCACAAGTAAATAAAATTATTACAAAATCAGCTACAGCAAAAGATGCATATGCGACATTATTAAAAGAGATAAACAAATATTAATAGTTAATTTGCATCAATACGAAGTTTATTTAGTGCCGACTAACTAAATTGTAAGTCGGCACTTTAAACGTAAAGGAGGAAGTATTGTGGAAAAAGGCAAGCGTAGAATGTACATCGTCTTTTTAGCTCCAATTGTCATAACATTTTTGACAGTATATCTTTATCCAGCGATACGCACATTTATTATGTCAGCCTATAAAATTCCAGGGCTTGCAACACCCTCTAGTCAATGGGAATTTGTAGGATTGGGTAATTTTAAAGAGCTTTTTGGTAGACATCTTTTTAAGGTGGCTTGTAAAAATATGTTCCTCATATTGGTGGTAGCCGGTATCGTGGTCTTTCTTATATCAATGTTCTTTTCATGGGTGTTGCATAGAGGAATGCGTTTAGGTGCATTTTGGTGCAATATGATTTACTTGCCAAGTATTATTACACCAGTAGCGATGGTTGTCGTATGGACACAGTATGCCTTTAACAATCGATTTGGTTTGCTAAAGAGCATATTTGATGCATTAGGAATGGAAAAGGCAGCAAGCATTCCATGGACATCTCCGCAATTTGCTTTTTGGGCAATGATGATTGCCTTTTGTTTTGGCTGTATTGGTGGCAATTTAACGGTATATATGGCTGCTA
The DNA here is from genome assembly GCA_002295325.1 of Ruminococcaceae bacterium UBA866. Lineage (GTDB taxonomy): Bacteria > Bacillota > Clostridia > Oscillospirales > Ruminococcaceae > Paludihabitans. Next base: position 51,369 of record DBGA01000083.1, read on the forward strand.
TGAAAAAAATACCGGGAGAGTTGTATGAGGCTGCGTTCGCAGATGGTGCAACGGAAGGTATTGTGTTCTTTAAAATTACAATGCCTTTAATTAGGGATAATATCAAAACACAGATTACATTTTGGTGTTTAGGTTCTATTGGATTTTTCTTATGGTCAAGGGTATTCAGTGTTGTGCCTTCAGACCCAAATACAATTACACCAGCAAGCTATATGTATGACTTAATATTTGGTACATCTGCATCAGCCAATGCAATGGTATCTGATCCAAACGTAGGACTAGGAACGTCGGTTGGTGTGTTGCTTTGTCTTGCTTCAATCGTAGTATTCGGAGTGATCAATATGATTTTCCGTGGAGATAAATATGAGTTTTAGAAAGGGGTATTAGATGAAGAAGTTAAGACCAAAACAGTCTAAAAGCCCAGCAGAAGAAATAAGCGGTATAGGCGCAAAGGTATTACACATCTTAGGTCAAATTACCATTGTGCTTTGGGTAGCTTTTACGATTGCACTAATAGGTTGGGTCATACTGGCATCATTTTCAAAAACACCAGATATTTTCAAAAATGAATTATTTAAATCAGGATTTACCCTAAAAGGATATGACCTCGTATTTAATAGATACAATATGGGTGCTTATTTTTTCAACAGTTTGTTTTATACAGTAACTGCGTGTGGAGGACTTATTTTTCTTTGTGCACCTGCTGCATTTGTATTAAGCAAATTTAAATTTAAAGGCAAAAACTTATTTGACTGGATGTTTTCCACTGCGTTAGGACTTCCAGGAGTTATGTTACTTGCACCATTATTTATGATGATTACATCATTGAAGATGAACAATTCTATGATAACTTTAATTTTGGTTTACATTTGCACCGGAATACCTTTTACAACGGTATATTTGACAGGGTTCTTTGCAACTGTACCACTTTCTGTTTTTGAATCAGGCTTAACAGATGGTTGCACGCATATTAGTTCGTTTTATCGACTCATATTGCCGTTGGCGCAACCGGGTATTATCACGGTAACAATATTTAACTTTAGGGTTATTGGAATGAATATATATGGGCATTAACGCTCGCAAATAAAGAATCAAATCGAACTTTAGCGGTTGGTTTGCAAGCAATCTCTCAAGGTATGACCAACACAGGAAACTATACTGGTCTATTTGCTGGAGTTGTGGTTGTATTCGTGCCAACGTTTATTATATACATTTTTATGTCTAAAAAAGTAATGGCAGGAATCACAGCAGGCGCTGTCAAAGGGTAACAGTTTAATTAAAGAGGAACGAAAATTATGCAAAAAAAGATAAAGGCAATCATAATAGGTTGTGGGGATCGTGGGTTAATTTATGCTAACTATATAAAAGAGCATGACAACGATGCCGAACTAGTAGGAATTGCAGAGCCTATTGAGTCTCGTAGAAAAAGAATTCAAAAGTTGCATAACATTGCAGACAGTGTTTGCGTAAATTCTTATGAGGATATCTTAGCAATGGGTAAAGTTGCTGATGTTGCAATTATATCTACACAAGACAAGATGCACTTTGCTCCAACAATGAAAGCCTTAGAGCTTGGATATGATGTTCTGCTTGAAAAGCCGATATCACCAGATATTAAAGAATGTATTGCCATGATACAACAGGCTAAAAAGTATGATAGGAAACTAGTTATCTGCCACGTGTTAAGATACACACCATTTTATACACAGGTTAAGAATATATTAAATCAAGGTGATATTGGGGAGATTGTCTCTATCCAGCACAACGAAAATGTTGGGTATTGGCATCAGGCACATAGTTTTGTAAGAGGTCATTGGAGAGATTCACAAGAAAGTAGTCCAATGATACTTGCTAAAAGCTGTCATGATCTAGATTTAATTCAATGGCTAGTTGAAGATCAATGCAAAAACATATCTTCGTTTGGAAGCTTAAAAGTGTTCAATTCTAAAAATGCTCCTGAAGGTGCAGCAAAACGTTGCACTGATTTCTGTAGCGCTAGGGAAAATTGTGCTTATGATGCAACTCAAATCTACTATAGATATTTGAAGACGCTAACTATTGATGGTAACTTTGCGTGGCCGCTGAATTCTTTAACTAGTGGTAATACTCGTGAAGAGGTTACAAAAGCTATTGAAGAAGGACCATATGGAAGATGTGTGTATCATTGCGATAACAATGTTGTTGATCATCAAGTGGTTAATTTAGAATATAACAACGGAATTACGGTAGCATTTTCAATGTGTGCCTTTACAAACTTTATTTCTAGAAATACACAGATTATGGGAACCCTTGGAGAACTGCAGTGTGATACACAAACGAATAAAATTGTTGTACGCAAATTTAGAACAAACGATTTAACGGAATACAATCCTACTGTATATGAAACAGGTCACGGTGGTGGCGATGACGGAGTTTTAAGAGATTTCATTATTTATGTTAGAGATAATATTAAATCAACGTCAATTACGGATGCAGAGATTTCTGTTGCAAGCCATGTTATTGCATTGGCTGCAGAAGAAAGTCGAGTAACAGAGCAAGTGATTACTTATGATGATTTTTATAATCGTAACAGCTAGAGTAATTTGTAGCTTGATTTTTAAAAGATTAGTGTTTATTATAGAATAGACACTAATCTTTTTGTAGTATTTATTGGTTTGCATCAATAAATAGTTCTTAGTGAAGTGAAATACAATGTGTTTTAGTGTACTCACATAGTAGAGATGAGGGAAAGTATTGTTAAAACCGATACCTATTCCAGAATTATTTAAAATTGATAAACTATATACTTTATATTACTTTCAATATGATAAAAACTATAAATTTGTAGGCGAAAGTCACGACTTTTGGGAGATTATCTATACGGATGAAGGTAGCATTACCGGATTAAATGGTGCGGAGCCATACACTCTGTCAAAGGGACAATTGATGTTTCATAAGCCAAATGTGTTCCACAGTTTGGGTGGGAATGGAAAAGAAAACTTTAATATTTTGGTAGTATCTTTTATTGGAGACATGTCCTTACTTGAGAATTTCACAGAATGTATTTTTTCATTATCCTTAAATGAAAAAAAGATAATAACAGAAATTTTAGATGAAGGTAACTTGGTCTACAATAAACCGTTAGGGAAAAACTTAGTCTATCCTGTAGAAGAATGTGATGATTTAAACGGAGAAAGAACTCATGGATCAAAACAAATGATAAAAATCAACTTGGAAAAATTGTTGATCATGTTATATAGAAAACAACAAAATTATCCGGTTGATATTACGCGTCTTGCAATACAATCGTTGACACCTGAAAATAGAATTGTAAGGGAAATTATTTTATTTTTAGTTGATAATATCTACAATAATATTTCATTTAACGATATCTCTGAGCAATTTAATATCAGTGATACCCAGATTAAGAAAATGTTTAAAGAGGTAACTGGATACGGTGTAATACAGTTTTATAGAGCCATTGTCATAGAAAAAATTAAATATCAAATCAGACAGTATGATTTGAATTTTACCGAGATTTCGGATTTGTTCCATTTAAGTTCAGTGCATTATTTTTCAAAGTTTTTCAAAAGGGAAACAAACCTTACCCCTAGTGAATATCTTAAGAAATCGCGTTCTTTATAAGAAGATATAGTTAAAGTGGAAGTTGGAGTTGAAGTGGCTAGTAATGCTATTTATGGACATTATACTGAAAATATAGACTAATATAAATGGTGCTGGCTTCTAACTTTGGTTAAGAGACAGCGCCTTTTTTGCATTCAAGAGAATTGAACAAGGAAAAGACTTTTAAATTAATTATAAAATAAATATGTGAACAGCAAAAGAGCCGGAGAACGAGGATAATTTCCTCAGATCTCCGGCTCTTTTTTTATTTGCAGGAAAGGGTGAAAAATGCTTGTAGAATACAAATGTAACAAACAATCTGCTTGTCACGATTCAGCCTCATTGCCATCTCTGGTAAGACCATCGCCACAACCTAAAGTTTACGGTCCATTTAGAGTTGCGGTGATTTTCCATATGCCTTACACTGCTTAATTTGCTATACCACCGAGGGGGATTGTCTCAAAACAGAGCAAGAAGAATTATGATGATAAGTGCGATAATCTCAATCATGATTCCAACCTTTGTCCCCTTGTTAATTTTCATAGTTTCTTTCTCGCCATTCTATTGGTGATTCTCTAAAGTTATGTTTATCTGTATTTTAAATTGGGACTTGACTGGTCAAGTCGTTGTATAGGGACAATTAGAATGTGCATACTGGGCGTTTGTTTATTTTGTCATATTCACTGTCGCTCTGCTTTTTTGCAGAGCCGAAAATAGCATAACAACGGCAGCTGTCATAATAATATGTGTAATTCCTGAAACTCCCGATATGGCTGTGGACATTCCTTTTGAAAGTTCCGTACCAAGCACTTGAGCAATTCCTCTTATAAAAAACATGATTACCATAGAAGGCAAGCCTATATTGTAAAATATCATAAATCGGCTAAATTGCTTCTGTTCTGTTAGATTGGTGATGCAGCTAAAAATAGCGATTAGCAAAAACATAATTGTACCCAACGCAAAAAAGTGCAGGTGTGTAAACGCTAATGACGTTTTGCCTGAAAACCCCATAAATTTTGTAAACTCTCGATAAAATACTCCGCAGAAAATCGCAGCAATTGCGTAAATAAATGAGTACCTTATACACTTTCTCATGCCCTCACAGTCCTTTTCATATCACTGTAACCAATCCATACGGTCCAAACATAGGCACAGGTTTTGGGAATCATCAGCATACCAATAAGGGGGTTAAGGTCCGCCCATAAAACCACCGGAATATAGAAAGCAAAGCTTAATACAATTGTCAACCACATATAGCGGAATGATGTATCATTATGTTCTTTTGCACTTTTATAAAAGAGAACAATAATAAGCACACCCATAAGTGCGAAAGGAATATTTCTATAAATTCCCCAAGACAATGGGGCGTTGGCGCTGGTCCATGCGTTTTGTGGGAAGAAGCATAAGACAGTTCGTATTGCAGCAAGAAGATAAACAGTAATGGTAATGCCTTGTTTTCCGCTTATGTTGTAGCGTTTTCTCCACACATAATAGAGTAAGATATAAAAAACTGTCATAGTAATGGACGTGATAAACTTACCGATACCCAGTGGAACTGCGTAACTTGCAAGTCCAGTTGTGCACAAAGCAATAGCGCGGGGAACAAGGTGGAAGGAATCACCCGCACCTAAAACAACTGCCATAATTCCAAACAATGTATATTGTTTATCGCCTTTGGAATTTTTTATCATAAGAATTCCCAGAGTAACAACCGTGGCTAAATACACCACATCAAATAAAGTTTCCATAATTGCTTGCATAATTAATCCTCCTAAATATTTTGTGAACGTTGTTCAGTTTGATTGCTGCAAATACCCACCGCAAGGTGGGTTACAGCTTATTTAATAAATTGTGCGCCTAATTATTTCTATTAAGAAATCACACGATTTCACCTCTTTCATAAGTAGTGAAATAATATTTGCAAAAATGAAATCAACAAAATCTAATTTTGTAAATTTTTCAGAGAAAGCGTCTTTTTTGACCTTTGTATCATAGTTAAGGGCTTTCATTAAGCCATTTTTAATATGTTCAAAATATTTGTTCATGGCGTCTCGTCCTTTGTTCTTGTCGAAATTTGCGACACTCATAGCATGTAAGCTAAAAAAAGACGGATATTTTTGACAACCCATTTGTATACTATTAAACAAAGATAGCACATTTTCGGTAAAATCTAGTTGAGGGGTACAACCAATAGAGCCATGCATAATTTCTGTCCAAACAGATTCAATTGTAGCCACAATCAAATCGCTTTTAGAGGGAAAATAGTTGTAAACCGAGCCAACTGCAACTCCGCATTTTTGGGCAATGTTTCTCATGTTAAGTGCTCGCAAGCCCGACTCTGCTATAACTTCTTTGCCTACCGAAAGAATAGCTTCTCTGGAAGTTAATGTTTTATTCATAGCAAACCTCCAAACTGAACATAGTTCATTATATCGCTTGTTCTACTGTTTGTCAATACATAATAACAAATATGAGCCATCAAGAGGAAAGATAATTCCTAACATATAAAGAGGGGAAATGAATATGTTTATATGAAATTTTATTTTAGGCAATGTAATGAATCAGCTTATTTACTGGTGTATGGTCAAGTGATTGGTTTCCTCGCCAACTTTTGCACAAATGGGCAATATGGGCGTTGAGCTGTTCGAAATGATTTGGGAGTTAATTGGGATTGCCTCCTGCACACTGAAAGAGTATGGTGTGGCAGATTAGTCGAAGGAAATGTGAGAGGGAATCACCTCAAACGGCAGTTATGACAAGGTGCTCACTGTTATCTGTGAGTATGTCAATATTACATTCGCACATGGTACCGAAATAGATATGGAAGAATTCGAGCAGGACTTTGACATAGAGAAATTAATACAGAATATTCCTGAGAGAATAAGTGAATGTTATACAGTTTTATATTGAAAAATATAGAAAATTATTGTATAATTAACAATAGCGTATAATTCGTCTGTAAAAGAAGAAATAATTGCCAAGTGTGCCGTACAGGAGTGTTTCTGTACGACATTTTTGCCAATAATTAGAGCGAGTATAGTGATACTGTGAAGTTCGCTTAAGTATTGCCATAGTATGACGCAACATCGCTGGCAGTTCGGAAAGGCGTAAAGTGAAATTTTGAAAGATTGTAATAATGTAATTGTCCCGTGTGCCGCAATGGATTTCCTCTCACAGTTCAGCGACTCTCTGATGCACTGTCTATCTCTCGCAACAGTGGGTGGTTCACAACGCGCGCAAATCAGAGCCTGTCAATGGCTTATAAAACCAAAAAGATAAATAGGAAAGGGAAGAAATTATTATGGTAAATTTCGGATATGCCTGTCTTGCTCTAGGTGTTGCCAATACGCAGATGAGATCCTGTATAATGCGTACTGCTACGCCAGAGCGTCTGCAGGAAATTATTGCACACAATCTTCAGGTGCTAATGCAGCTTGTCCAATATAATAAAGAAAATAACATACATTTATTTCGCATCAGTTCCGATTTGATTCCTTTTGGCTCAAGCCATGTAAATACGCTGCGGTGGCAGGAGGAGTTTGCCGATACGTTTGAAGAAATCGGCAAGGCGATTGCAGATGCCAGTCTGCGTGTATCCATGCATCCTGGTCAGTATACTGTGATCAATTCGCCTGACGAGGATGTGGTGAACCGTGCAATTGCCGATTTGGAATATCACGAGCAGGTCTTACGCCTTTTGAAGACTGACAGTACGAGCAAAATTATATTGCATGTTGGCGGTTCTTATGGGGACAAGGCAGCCGCAAGCGAACGGTTTTGCCGTAACTGGGTTCGGTTAAGTGACAGTGTACGCAGTCGTGTTGTGTTGGAGAATGACGAGCGCATTTATAACATTGCCGATGTTCTGAATATAGCCCAACATTTGAGGATCCCCACTATATTTGACGCATTGCATCATTCAATCAATTTACCAAATGAGAGCCATTCTCAGGAATATTGGATTCTGCAATGTGCAAAAACTTGGAAAGCGTCGGACGGAAGACAAAAAATTCATTACTCGCAACAAAGTTCAGATGGTAAATCGGGTGCGCATTCTAAATCAATTTATGTAGAAGAGTTTCTACGGTTTTATGAAACTGTTCGCCATATGGATCTGGATATGATGCTGGAGGTAAAGGACAAGAATTTGTCAGCCGTAAAATGCGGAATGATTGTTGCTGATGCGAATAACATTTCTTCGTTGGAGCAGGAATGGGCGAAATATAAATACAGTGTACTCGAGCACTCTCCCAGTGCATATTTGGCAATACGGGCACTATTAAAAGATAAGCGCGCATATCCAGCAAAACAGTTTTACAACATATTGGAGCAGGCTATGGATGAACCGCTTGAAACGAACAATGCGGTCAATGCTCTGCTTCATGTTTGGGGATACTTTAAAGAAATCGCTCAACTAGATGAAAAAAACCGCTTTTTCTCCGCCCTTGATAAATATAAAAGTAGCGCTGCAAAAGTAACTACTGTAAAGAATCAACTCTATAAACTAGCAAAAAAATATGATAAACGGTATCTTCTCCAGTCCTATTACTTTTTATAAATTGCTAACCAAGTTTGAGTTTATCAAATAAATTGCAATCAAGTTTATCTGTTACCTCCCTTTCACCATCTTTGAGGACATGAGTGTAAATATCTAGGGGCTTCCCACATTTGAATGCTCCAAACGCATAATGGCATTTTTGGAACGTACTCCATATTTTAACATTAGGGTGGCGCATGTATGCATTAGCTTATGTGTAGACAGGCCAACAGGCTTTATTCTAGCTGCTATGATATGTTTCTTGATAACATTTTGAATAGAACGGGTTGCGAGCCGATTTTTATTTCTCGAAATAAATAGAGCTCTTGTATTAACATCAAGAGAATTACGAATAGCGAGCCAACGAATTAAGGTTTGTTTTACTGCAGGAGTCGTGTAGATTTTTCGTTCCTTATTGCCTTTACCTATAACAGAAATAATGTCAGACTCCACTTGTTCTATATTTAAGGAGGCTAATTCGGATAATAGCAAAGCACAGTTAAGGAAAATTGTAATTATGCAGTTGTCACGNNTGACTTAATGAGCAAACGAACAGACTCTTCTAAAGTAAGGCATCGTATAGTTCTTTTTGGGAGTTTGGGTGTTTCTAATTCTTCGGCAATATTATTTTCAAGTAAATGAGCTTTTGCTTTAAAATATTTCTAAAATTGACGAATAGATATTATTTTTCTTGATTTTGTTCCTGGTGCTGACTTTAAAGCATTTTGGAAATAAGATAAGAAGGCATACATGTCGCCAAGTTGAATTGAACGAATAAATGTAATATCAGCAAGCAGTTGGAGTCGCAGGCTATTTTATGGGGAGATTACTATCAATTGAAAAAGCTCCTTTTTTGTTAATTGGTTTAATATAATTGGTACTGTTTTTATGCCGATTTCTATGATAACCGACTATATTTCAATATTTGTTTTTAAACAAGGGTGGGTTGCACCTTATCCTATTGGAACAATTCATATTATGGTTTTTGGTGTGGCATTTTTTATAATTTCAGCAATGAGTTTTATCTATTTTAAAAAAATGAACAAAATGAGCATAATCTGTAGTTACCTTATCAGGCACTCGACTGCCCATTATGTTTAAGATGGACAAGGTAGCCATAACAATTAGGAGAAAATAGGTTCACGAACAAAACACCACAAACGATTGAGAGGATAATGATATGAACTGGGAACCATGGTCAGGTTGCTATAAAGAAAGCGATGGGTGTGACAATTGCTATTTTTATGGTCCACACGCCAAACGCTTTGGACAAAACACCATAGAAAAAACCGATAAATTCGACTGGCCCATAAGGAGAAACGCCAAGGGTGAGTATAACATTAAGGGCGGTAAAATACTTGCAACTTGTTTTGCCACTGACTTTTTTCTGCCAGAAGCAGATGAGTGGAGAAAAGAAGTCTGGGCAATGATCAAAGAAAGACAGGATATTGACTTTTTAATACTGACAAAGCGCATTGACCGTTTTGAAGTTTCTCTGCCGGCTGACTGGGGTGATGGCTACGATAATATAAACATAGGTTGCACTGTTGAAAATCAATCCTTAGCAGATTACAGGCTTCCACTATTTTTGTCCTATCCGATAAAGAGACGATTTATAGCCTGTTCTCCGCTTTTAGAAGATATAGATTTAACCCCATATCTTCAAGGTGTAGACCACGTTACTGTTGCTGGTGAATCGGGAAGAGATGTGCGTGAATGTAATATTGATTGTGTAACCAATATTCGTGAGCAATGTGTAAAGCAGAACAAAACCTTTTGGTTTAAGAGCACTGGCTCTCTTTTAAAATATAGCGGCACAGTTGAAAAAATAAATCCTTTTAAGCAAGTTAGTCGGGCAAAAGAATTTCATTTTGATATTTCAGATGGGAAGAAATTGTTTTAAACGTAGTGGTATGCTATGCATTTATCAGATTGCGCATTATGTTTATGGTGGGCAAGCAGATCGTAGAAATTGACTATATAGGATTTGCCGTTTTTAACATTTTTAAGAAAGGTGACAGAATGAGTAATGGAATCTGTGTTAATAGCAATGACACGTGTTTCAATGGTATATCCAAATATGTACAAGTTTCCAAGTTTACTGACGATAATCAGTGAAGAACGATGTGCCTTTTTAGAGCACAACATTCAAACGGCATTGGCGTTAGGTGAAGATAATAGATTTGCAAATGCTGCAAATGCGCTTTGGAGTTATAGATGGAATCCGAGATCTGCAGTACAGTTAAGTATTATATGGGGCGGAATTGAATCGTTATTTCTGATAGAAAGAGGAATCAAAAGTAAATTATCAATTGCTGCATCAAGGTTCCTTTCGGGAACTGATATTATGGTTGCACAAATTAAATCACTCTACGAGGTGAGATGCAAAGCTGTTCATGAAATGAAAAATGGAGAAAACGAATTACTTAATGCCTCTGTAGACATATTGTTTCGCTTGATTCTTAAATGTGTCGAGCTACAAAAAATTCCAAATGTTGATGCGCTTTTAAAGTAAGCCATTCATTTGTTAACATGCATACCATGTTAACATCAGAAAAAATATAAATTTCAAGTATGTGGTAAACTTTCAATTATGTTTAAGACATTCCAATCCCAAATAACTACATACGGTTTGTGAAAGGAGTATCATCAATGATACCGAATCAATGGTACGCCATCTTGCCTTCCAAGGCTGTTAAAACGAATCAGATCGTCGGAGTGAAAAGACTGAATCTTGAGCTTGCCCTGTTCCGAAACAATAAAGGTAAAATCGGCTGTGTTGTTGATCAGTGTACACACCGAGGTGCAGCATTCAGTAAGGGCAAGGTTAAGGGGGACTGTATCCAGTGCCCTTTCCACGGTCTGGAGTTTGACCAGACAGGCCGCTGTGTGTTCATTCCGGCAAATGGCAAAGCATCTGCTGCCGACATCAGTCGCTATAATGTCAAGCAGTATCCCGTTAGAGAAAGCAATGATATTATTTACTTCTGGTATGGCAATCCAGAGAGAATCACAGAAGAATTGCCGTTTTTCTATGAGGATGTGGACGCTTCCTACGTTTATAGTGAGATTGAAGATCATTGGAATTCCCACTATTCCCGCTGCATCGAAAATCAACTGGATGTTATCCACCTTCCGTTCGTGCATTACAATACCATCGGAAGAGGAAATAAAACTCTTGTCAACGGTCCGAAGATTGAGTTAGTACCTGGTGGTCTTGTCACAAGTGCTAATAACGAAGCGGATATAGGACAAAATCCCAAAACAGCTGCCGAATGTGTAATAAAACCCACATATTTAAAATTTCTCTTTCCAAACATCTGGCTGAACCACATCAGTGATAAAATAAAAGTTATTATTTACTTTTCACCCGTGGACGACGAGAACACGATCCTGTATATCCGATTTTATAACAAGGCTACCGGACTCAAACCGCTGAATAGACTTATTGCTTACTTTGGAAAATTTGCTAACCAAATTGTTGAGCGCCAAGATAAGCGTGTAGTAATCACTCAAAAGCCGAAAGCATCTGCGTATAAATCACAGGAAAAGCTTTTAGCCGGCGACGCACCNNAAGATTATGATGCCCACATGAATTTCGTAGTTTGTTTATAATTTGCAAATTGATTACGCTCATAATAGGTGTCCTTATGGAATTTGAGGATTGAATTGCTTGAATTTTTAAAGACACTCTTAATTCTAATAAGCAAGTGGTAATACGAGAAAGCCTGCCACTTTTGCGAAGTGGCAGGCTTTATTATAGCGTTTTATTGCTTAGTGTTGTACTCATCTGTTTTTCATTCTTTTTTGTAATTGTATTAGGGGTGTTATCCATTCCCGCCGCCTCCTAAGATGTTAGGGGTGTCGTGGTTCAGCTCTTCACGAGCCTGCTCTTCTTTCATTTCGCGGATCATCTGAGGAATCGCCTCAGCCCTACGTACGTTTGCTGCTTTTAAATCTTGTGTTTTTTTACTGTCTGTATCCGAAGTTATTATTTCCTCGGCGATTTCCATATTGTGCAGTGTAAATTCAATAGTGTCTTGAATCCTGCTGGCTTTCGTTTTGTGGTTAGCAATACGCTCCACTACTTGAAAGCCGGAAACACAGTCATCGTACTTGCCGGCAGAAATATCGCGGATGGCCTTTTCTAAAGCTCTTTCATAATACGCCTCTGGTGACATCCTGCTGTAAGATTGGTCTGTGATATGTCCCTGGCTTTCAAGCTGAGCCAAGCGTGCGTATTCGCCCTTTACCTGCTGAATTAATAAATCCCTGTTCAAAAGAAATACCTCCGATACATTTGTTTTCTGTTAGTATGTGGTAAAAATACGCAGATTATAGCTGTCTGGATTAAAAAATTTCTATAGCTAACGAAAGAGGACACACATTATGAATCTTAGAGATACATTTAATTCTGTTATTTCTGATTATGATTATGCAAGACCCTTATATCCAAAAGAGTTGTTTGATGATATAACTTTATTTTCAAATTTAAAACAAAATTCTAACATCCTTGAAGTAGGTGCTGGTACGGGGCAATCCACAGATCATTATATTCGTGGTGGATTCAATTTAACTGCACTTGAAATAGGCTTAGATCAAGTTGAGTTTTTAAAACAAAAATATCCTAATGTTCACGTTGAATGTATACCTTTCGAGGATTATGAGTGCGAAACAAACAGTTTTGATTTAATATTTTCAGCAACAGCCTTTCATTGGATCAATGCTGAAATAGGATATCCAAAAGCATATGAATTACTCAAATGCAACGGAACTATGTCTGTGTTTTGGCATATGTCATCCATCACATATTTAAACGGCTCTATACACAATGGACTAAATGCTATAAAGAAAATTTATATGCCAAATGAATCACTTGGATATGATGAACAAGGTTTATTGGAAATTAAAGAAATGCGCATTCGCCAAATTCAAATAGGTGGAAGGTTTAATAATCCTGAATATCGAGAATATAAATGGATTGATAACTATGACGCTGATAAATATGTAGCGTTGCTTAATACATATTCGAATGTTCAAATACTGGAGGAAATTACACGAAAAAAGTATTTAGCTGAAATCTACAAATATATCAATGATAATGGTGGAACAGTCGAAATTCCGCAATGTGTATGTTTGTATATGGTAAAGAAGAAAATATAATGAACATAATCTACAATTAAATTAACTTCCCATAAACCATAAATTATTTAGCTAATGAGGTACGGATTATTTATATTAGGTGAGGAGTGTTATTTTATGAAAATAGCTGTGCTTTTTGCTTCACATAGATTAGGTGGTAAGAATAGAGAAATTGAAAAAGCACTATTAAAAGCAAAATTCAACCACGTATTTGATTTTATTAGACTTGCAGAAATGGATATAACACCAACTTTAACACCAAAAAATACTAATGATGATTTTGATAGTATTTTAAATATATTGATTGACGCGGAAGTGTTGTTATTAGTCGTTCCAGTTTATTGCCCATATCCGGCTAAGTTTACCGCTCTATTGGAAAGGCTATTAGATGATTATGTTTGCAAATGGGAAGATGATATACCATTTAAATCTAGTTATATATCTCTTAAGTTTAAAGATATTATTGATACTAATAATATGCCAGAAGTACATTTTTGTGATTTAAGACACTCCAGTACCACATACAAGCTAAAACTTATCGGTTGTGTGTTAAGTCGGTTCAGGGTGACTCAGGATACACAAAGGCATCTAACATGGTTACAGAGAGATATCCCCATGTAATTGATGAAGATAGGTGATTTAATAATCAACGCTTTGAGAATAAGTTCTTCTCAAGAGAAACTAAGCAACAAAAACATTCAGAAAATGCATTAGTGAATGCCAACGCAAAACCTTTCTCACAACAAAGAGAAACAGCTGAATCAATGCAATCACAAAATAAACATATCTGCTATTAAAATTATTGGAATCAAAACTCGAACTATTAAATACTCTTTAAACTCTTGGTCAGGCACTATAACAGAAAAGCACAAGGTAAAACTTAACGTGAAATCCTTGTGCTTTTAATATTTTTTAACAGTAAAGCGAAATTGGAACATAGTCCGCTGTAAAAGCTCTCTGCTAATTTCTTTCTAATTGTACCACTAAAAACTATAAAATATTAGCTATAATTTGATGATACTATATAACATTTATATACTCGGAAAGCCTTATGTGATGGGACTTATAGTACTTGATAGCACTTAAAAATATCGTAATATGCTATCTCCTAAGAGATAGGCCGGAGGTTCAAATCTTCTTAGACACACCACCAGATTGAAGCTGGAAACAAATTGTGCTCCTTACTTTGTGGTGTGTGTTTTATTTTGATCACACACATAAGCCTTCATCTGTTTTTTACTAATGACACATTAACTTGAATCTATGCTTTACGGCATTTTCATTTCTCACACCTATCATCTAGTTTTATAATTACATAATCTCATTGGTTTTTTTATGAAAACCTTGACAAACCTCTAAAGATATAGTAATATAATTAAGCGCTCTGTTTTATACTTGCTGGTGTGGCGGAACTGGCAGACGCCCAGGACTTAAAATCCTGTGAAGTTAATTCTTCGTACCGGTTCGATTCCGGTCACCAGCACCAAAGTAATCCACTAAATTCGCTCCACATGGAGTGGATTTAGTGCATTTCTTGTTTTTAAACGACTACTATTGTTTAGGTTACTTAATTTCTAGCCTATCTCAAGACCGTATTCATTAAACATCATGGCGAAGTTCCACAACTAACGTACCGCTTGATTTAATGTATTACCCTCATTGTAGTCCATAAATAAGTCACTAAGTTGACACGAGTATTTGAAGTTCGAGTTCAAATATTGGTCTTGGCTTATTGTTTGTCAAGATTCTGAGACAATTTATATGAAAAATCCTTCTCGGGACTAATCAGCAGAAAAAAACAAGCACCTTTCGTGAAGCTTCCACACATCAACGAAAGGCACTTGACAGTTTATGTTAAACTATGGTACTATTGCAACCATAGAAACGTACTCTCTCATAGTCCTTGCTGATGTTTGTTTCATCTTTAAGGCGGATAATGATTTTTTCCAGAAATCATTATCTATGGGGGAGTTTTTCTAATTCCCCCCACTAATATAAGGTTAAATATACCATATCCTCACTAAGATGTCAAGCGTCTTGGTGTTTTTGTGTTCTATTTCTACACTTAATATGTTTAAAACGAGTACAGATAGAGAGTTAATAAAATGAATTTTGCTTTAGGAGAATTATTTTGTGGCCCAGGCGGACTAGCTTATGCAGTCACAACAGTGGAAATAGAAAACAGGGAAATAAGATAACTCATAAGTGGGCTAATGATTATGGCAAAGATACTTGTGATACTTATATCCATAACATTTGTCCCAATAATCCTGAAACAGTAATATGTGGTGATGTAAGAAAGTTAGATTTAGACAAATTAGAACCAATAGACGCCTTAGCGTTCGGATTTCCTTGTAATGATTTTAGTGTCGTGGGAGAACAGAAGGGATTTAATGGTACGTTTGGTCCTTTGTACACATATGGAGTCAAAATATTAAACAAGCATAAGCCCATGTGGTTTTTAGCTGAAAATGTAGGAGGCTTAAAATCTGCAAATGAAGGAAGCGCCTTAAAAAAATACTAGAGGATTTAAGAAACTCAGGCTATAAAATATACCCTCACCTTTATAAACTTGAGGAATATGGTGTACCCCAAGCTAGACATCGAGTTATTATTATAGGTATAAGAAAAGACTTACCTTATGAGTTTAAAGTGCCATCTCCAGTCCCTTATGCAAATATAGATGTTACTTGTAAAACAGCCTTAGAGACCCCCTATACCCATCAACGCCCCAAACAATGAATTAACAAAGCAATCAGCAAAAGTAATTGAGCGACTAAAACTAATACAGTCTGGTCAAAATGCATTTACAGCTAATCTGCCTGAGCATTTACAACTAAATGTAAAAGGTGCAAAAATAAGTCAAATTTACAAAAGATTAGACACTACTAAACCAGCATATACTGTGGCGGGTTCAGGTGGCGGTGGTACACATATTTGTCATTACGCTCAGCCAAGAGCATTAACTAATAGAGAAAGGGCTAGATTACAAACATTTAAAGACACGTATGAGTTTATGGGTTCAAAAGAATCTGTTCGAAAACAGATTGGAATGGCGGTGCATAGCCAAAGGGCAAAGGTTATATTTGAGGCAATATTAAAAACATTTGCATTAGTAGATTATGAGAGCGTACCTTGTAATGTAGAAGTGATGTAACAATAGAGGTGTATAAGCATGTTGAATTATTGGTGGGTAACAATACCTAAAAGGAAACTAAATGCTGTACCTGAGATATTGGCCTGTTGTGCAAATTTATCTTTAAATCAAGAGTGGCAAGGGCATTTGTATACTCATTTAGCTTTTGAGGAAGCTTTGGAAAAATCGGGTTTAAATCGTATCGGTGAACGCAGATACAAAAGAGGCGGTGGAGGTAGAACAAATTACGCATGGCTGTATAGCTTAGGTCTTGTTTTTACACATACACAAACAGGACAGACAAAATTGACTTTAGCAGGAGAAGCTATAATGAACGGCGAGCCTCCCGTACATATTTTAAGAGAACAGATTTTAAAATATCAATTCCCTTCTCTTTTTTCTTTATCTGAGAACTCATCAAAATCAAGAGTAAATAGCCGTTTTAAAATTAGACCCTTTAGATTCTTGTTGAAACTCTTTAGAGAAAATCAATTAGACTTTTATTTAAAACAAGAAGAGATCTCAAAGATTTTAATCGTAGAAGCTGAGAATGAAACACAGAAGTGTTATAATGAAGTTGTTAATAAAATACTAAAGTTTAGAACGTATGGAGATTCCTCTTTAGACAAAGATTTCTATGTAAAGTATGCCCCAAGCTCTGGAAAAGTAAATATAGATCATCCATTCTCACATCTTACTGATGTTGCTAATACTATTTTAAACTGGCTTGATTACGGACAGTTTATATCAAGAGACGGCTTAGAAATTACCCTTTTACCGGATAAAATAGATGAAGTCGATAAAATACTATCAACAAATCCTTCTTTCATTGACAGACCTGAAGAACCAGAGTATTTTCAGCGTAAATATGGATTGGACCCCAAACGCCAAAAAGATACAAGAAATATTTCAAATTCTCAAACCATTACAGGAAAAATAATAGATGAGCAAAAAATTAAACAGGCTTACGTTACAGAAAGTTTTAAATCACCTATTACAAAAATATCAACCTCCTTAATAGATAAAATCACCGAACAAACAGGAATTGATTCAAAGTTTATTGAGGAAACATTGCTCAGACTTTATCCAAAGGGATCTGTAGGTTTATTTATGACAGAATATTTTGAAATGGCATTTAAAGGGAGAGATGAAGCTACAGAATTCGAACGTGCAACAGTTAAACTATTTAACGAGGTTTTTGGATTTGATACGCAACATATTGGTCCGATAGGATTGACTCCAGATGTGTTGATACTTTCAGATAAAGAAGGATATCAAGCCATTATTGATAATAAGGCCTACAGCAAATATACAATTAGCAATGATCACTATAACAGAATGGTCCACAACTACATAGGCAATTTGTCAAACTACAGCAACTCTGATGCACCACTTGCTTTCTTCTCATATATAGCCAGCGGATTTGGCAACAACATAAATTATCAAATTCAGAATATAGCAAATACTACTAATGTAAGAGGAAGTGCTATAAGCGTTTCAAATATGATTAAACTCGTAGAAACTTATGATCAAAGTAAACATGATCATAAAACTATAAGGAATATATTCTCCGTAAATAGGCAAGTTTTACTATCAGATATATAAGTGAAAATAAAATTAATGCTCTTACTAAAATAAGCTGGGACAAATTGTCCCAGCTTATTTCTTTTCACCTATTTCCGCAAATATGTTATCCTACATAGCATCCAATTTTGTCAGTTAAATCAAAGTGTATATATTAAATGTCATCGCGATCGTGCTATTTCTCACCTATTTCTTAATGATTTTCAGATTAACACCTAACTTACTAATTAAAGTAACACAGGTATGACACATCCCTTTTAATGTAATTGATGTTACATAATTAAACTAATGCGTAGTTAGATTAAATGCGTAGCATTGATCAGCACTATAAATATAGGTTTCTCCACTCATAATACTTGATATCCTCATTACGAGAAAAAAATATTACACTGTTAGTTAATGAGCTTGATGTATACTGACCATCATTGAAAAGATATTTTTCAAATCCATCTGCCAAAGCTTCTGAATTTTCAAACTTTTCAAATAGTTCTTTATGACCATCTATTAATTTAACATAGGATTGTTTTAGTATATCGTCTTTATCAAGCAGCACTTTTATAATTTCTAGGACATCATGCCTGGAGCGAGTTGAAAGCTTGTCAAAGGTATGGAATTCAAATGGTTCGAGCTGACGAGAAACGTCGGATAATTTCTCTTGCCACTCAAAAGCAAAGGTTTTGTCATCGTCCCTATAAATACAGCTAAGGCTTTTTTGTAGTTGCTTTTTAAACTGGGTGAGTAAAACATTATCCTTATTATCAAGACTTTTAAATTTGTCATCACCAACATAATTTTTAGCAGCCTTTGATAAATCAGTATCTTTCTCTTCATCATCTTCTTTTTTGTGACCACCGGTCCGTTTTTTCTTTTTTGTTTTTTTGGTATTCAGCTCGTTTTTGTATTACTTCATTGTACTGCAAAGCACTTTTAATAATAATATTGTGCATCGCCTTACTATCGGTGCTTGCCGTTGGGTGAAAGAGTCTATTTGATATGCTCTCCATTTTCTTATTAATTTTTTCTTCATCATCCATATACTGTTGAACTAAATTGCGATATGTATTCATGTACTCATTGTATGCCTGTTTTAAATATGGATCATGTTCAACGGCATATTTTAAAATATCATTCACCTGCAGCTTTAAATCAGCTGATAAATATCCATAGTATTTCTTGCCCTTTAGTCCCTCTAGTTCTTCAGCCAAGCCTTGAAGTTTTATCAGCAGTTCTTCAGGCGGAATATACTTTCGGTTGGTAATCTGCCTTGAAATTTCCTTAAGCTTTTTTTCAAGTACATTTTCTTGATCGTTTTTCACCTTTTTGAGGTAACTGACATCATTTTTAAAAACCTCATTGAAAAACATACTTTTCATTTTTTCGGTGCTTTTAATTAATCCATCTGTACCACCTGTGATAAAAGCTTCCCTACTGTCTTTGCTGTATATAAACAAATGAATATGAGGATGATCATCTTTATTATTAAAAGCACAATTTAACACTAGGTTTTCCAAGCTGATATTATAAGCCTTTGCTATCTCAGGAGCTCTTGCTTTAATTAAGTTTTCCCAAGCCTCACGATTATTATAGCCAGTACGAGAAGCATCCTCACGAGTGAGCGAAACAATGTGCGACCATTTTATTCTTTTTTCGTACTGTTCCGCAAGTTTTTTAGATTGAGCTATATCTACTGTACCATTCACATCAAACAAACCATGCCCAGCACCGTCAATTTTTTCTACTGACGGGCGATGGGCAATGTAGTCAATATACTTGAGTGTATCCATGTTTTCTTTCTGTACTGTCCCGTCCGCACCGATGAGGTCGGGAGTAACATATTCTTGCTGTTTTTCACTGGTAAACATTTTATAACGTTTAGGTGTCATAGCCACCGTTTTGCCATCCTTGAAAGTGACATTGATTTTTTCGACACCCTCGTTCAGCTCGACAATTGCATCTGATGAAACGCTGATCGTTTCCCCACTGCTGAGTGTGACACTCTGAGCTTCAATTTTTTCACCTGCATATTCGAGATAATATAGAAAGTGGGCACTGCTTTTTATGTAATAAGTATTTACGATAATCTTTGCCATAAAATCACTCCACTATCTCATTAAGTTTTAGCACACGATTATTTGCCTTAATGAAATCAACTGCATTCAATCGCATCTGTTGAAGCTGCATTGGGTTAACATCCAACTCGTGTGCTAGAAATGAGATTGATTATAATCATCTACTTCCCCTCTTTATACTCCAATTATCAATCATAAATCATCCATATTTTTATAATAATTAAATCCTACACTGTTTTATAAAATTAAGAACCATTCACATGCTTTAACATTAAAGCTTATGAATGGTTCTTATAGATAGTGTTGTTTAAATTTTACTGTCCACTAAATTTTTGTTTTGCTGCATCTATTTTCTGACTTTCTACCTGCTGAGTAGGATACCAACCTTTTACAGCCATTTTAGAATAAATTTCACTTTGCATTGTAAGACAATCGTTAAGCGATGTTTTAAATGTATTATGAACATCTGTAGTAGCAGATTCAATTGTGCCGTGCATCATTAAATCACACAAGCCCTTAGTTGTTGACAGGATATTATCCATAATTACTCTATCTTCCATTTCCATCCTCCTATTAGCTATTTAACAAGCTATAAAATTTACCGAAAGTCTCTTGATGCTTCGCACTTAAACCTTCAACAAAGCTCTTCAGTTCAGCATCCTGAATCTGATTCGCAAGATCGCAGCAAGCAGTTTTCATTTGTTTTTCATTACCTAGTGCGTCTTCAACATATAACAGTTCTTTTGGTGACATAGTATATACCTCCAAATAAAATTTTTGTATTCCTACATAAATATTATTTCAAATTAACACTTTTTTATTCTAAGTAATTTAATTTTCTTAAACAAGTCTCAACCTTCCTCCTAGTTTCTGATGACTAGATAATCTCTTAGATTAGGAAACCAAGAAATAACTGTCGTTAATTGTTAGCACTATTGGGTAACTACTATTGTCTTATATTATCACCTCTTTATACTCCAAGCATTGACCAGGGTATCCTTGCAAAAGGATGGTGAACGGATTTTGTTTTTTATATTGTTTCAGTCCTTTCTGCTGTGGTTGAAGTTAATTCTTAACTGTGTTAAAATTTTCTTTATATAGACTACTAAGTAAAATATTTTTGGTAGCAGTTTGTTTTTACGTTTGGTAAACGAATTTATATACCCTTTAGCGTAGCTGTTTGCAAATGCAAACAGCTATTTTCACAAAAATAAAAAACTTGTAACGTTTTTAATTTTTAGTTGTCTAACAGATGAGAAGGAAAAGTTCGAACAATAATTTTCTCAATAAAGTTAAGAAAGAGAGGTGCAGTATTTGAAAAAAAACAATATCTCAAAGGAGATTTTGTGTGCTGAATATGAAGCTGTTTATAGATATGCACTTTCTCTTTGCCACAATGAGGCAGAAGCACAAGATATTATACAGGAAACCTTTTTGAAAGCCTTGAATGCCTATTCTCTATACAGAGGTGATAGTAGTCTTTATACTTGGTTATGCTCTATCGCTAAAAACCTATGGATAAATAAGTGTAAAAAAGCAAATAAAGAGGTTGTCTTTGATAGCTTAGAGGATGTTACTTCCCATGAAAATATCGAGCAATGTTTGCTAAATAAAGACTTTTCTTTATATATTCATAGGGTACTACATAAGTTAGATGAACCGTATAAAGAAGTTTTTACTTTGCGAACATTTGGGGAACTCTCATTTTATGACATCGCAAACCTATTTTCAAAATCCGAAAGTTGGGCGAGGGTAACATACCACCGTGCTAAAAAAAAGATCATTGAAAGGCTAAGAAAGGATGGAGTTTATGAACCATAAAATTGATTGTAATATTATTTTAGACTTATTACCGCTATACCATGATAACATAGTTAGCGAAGAAACAAGAAACGCAGTGAAGCATCACCTTGGCACTTGCGAAAGTTGTACAAAAGAATTTGCGTTACTGTGTGATAACATACCTATTCAAGAGGAAAAATCAACAAAAGAAAAGTTTATCGATACGATGAAAATGCAAAAAAGAAAGCGCATTATCAGTTTTGTATTGGTAATTATTTTTGTTTGCGGCACAATTATTGGCGGATTTTATACACTAACAGTTCCGTGTCTTGTAAATGTACCACAAGAAGAAATCGAGATATTGAGAGTATATAAATATTATAATGACACAAAAAATAGTGATGAATTTTTTGTGTTGTTTACAACACCAAAGTATAATACTCCCACTTCCCTTGATGTCGATATAGTCGTGTCAGATGATGGCAAAAGTGCGGATATGAAGTATAGTATGCAAGTACCGATTATACATCAACAAGCAAAAGATGAACAATATAGATATGGAACATCCGCATTAATTGCATATGATGAGTATAAAAACATAGAAGTCTTATCTGTTAACGGCAAACTTGCTTGGAGTGAAGAAACAGAAGTGTCTGATTATGTTTATGCTTATGGCGCAGATAATCTTACTGATTGGGAGTATGACATAGAAAAAGGTATCATTCGTGTTGAATATGAGAATGGCGATTTCATTTACTGGGATTTAGATGGAAATATATTGAGTGAAGGTAACTATAACAACAATCGAAACTAACTATTATGAGCAAGACCTTTGGCATTAACTTTTTCCATGTGTCCGACAAAATCTACCTTATCTCGAAATTGAGCCACTACACTTTTATATCTGTGTAGTAACTCTTGCTTTGCCTATGGACCCAAAATTGTCCAGAGTATCCTTGCAAAAGGATGGTGAACGGATTTTGTTTTTCATAAAGCACTTCTCCTTTTTCAGTGTTCATAATAAGCAACTTCAAAGTCTCGCTTTACTATGGTAAGCTTTTCTATATAAAACTACCAAGTAAAATATTTGCGAAGTGGTGGTAGTTGACTTTTACGCTCTCGGGGCGAATTTATGCTAATTTAAGATAAACAGAATAGGGGGATACTTTTTTGCAAAATAAGTTTAAACAAATAATTTCACAGCATGAAGCCTGCCTGAAAGAACACAATAGGATATTTAACTTTATAGGGTATTGTAAGTTGCTTCTTTTTCTACTTACACTTAGACAGAATATCCGGCAAATGGACAGCCTTTTTAGATATTGGAGGAGAGTTTATTGATTACGAACACCCTTATGCATTTGATCTTGATATAGTAGGAGAAAAATCACTATTTCAATTATTAAACACAACAAGTACTTGGCATGGTCGGCACTCCTTTGCTAATGATTTGCTGCGATCAACATATACAGCAAGCGATATACAAAAAAGGCAGCGAGCCATTTTAGAATTAAGCAATGATATTGAGTTTTCAAATAAAATAGAGTACAATATGGATAAAATTGGTATAAGTGACTCTGTGAAAAAGCTTATAAATGAGCTTCAAGACAGCAAGGTGTTTGTCAAGAGTAACGTAATAAAATTCTTTTTGTCTTATGTTCCTTTACTGTCGTTGTTATTCATTCTAAGCATTATTATTTTTAGGTTGGAAACTCTCTATCTAACAGGTGCTATATGTGCATTGGTACAGGCCATTGTATGGATTGTCGGAATACCTAAAACACAGAAGCATTTAGGTTCTGTAAATCATTTACCATATAAACTAAGCACATATAGCACTGTGATTAAAATTATTAATGAAAAGGAATTTACCTCTGAAAAACTAAAAGAAATTCAATTTTGGCTTGGCACATCTGATTTATCTGCCGAGCAAGCCATAAGGGATTTAGGTAAAATTACGGATAAATTAAGTGTTAGAAGTAACACTNNATATTAAATGTTTTTTTCTTATGGGATTATCAATGTGCTTTCATGTTAGATGAATGGAAACGAAAATATGCTGACATATCTGAACAATGGTTTCTTGCATTAGGTGACCTTGAAAGTTTAATGAGTTTTGCTAATTTGGCAAGAGTTTGTAACAATATTACTTTACCTATTGTTTTGAGTAAAAATAAAGCCATACAGGCAAATAAAATGGGACAACCTCTATTAACCAACGATAATAGA
This sequence comes from Ruminococcaceae bacterium UBA866, assembly GCA_002295325.1. GTDB lineage: Bacteria > Bacillota > Clostridia > Oscillospirales > Ruminococcaceae > Paludihabitans. Next base: position 75,451 of record DBGA01000083.1, read on the forward strand.
ATAAATAATGACATTGCATTTAACAATAGTATATTTATAATTTCCGGTTCTAATATGTCAGGCAAAACTACTTTCATGAGGACTGTTGGGATTAACTTAGTTTTAGCGCAATGTGGCAGCTTTGTCTGTGCAGAGCAAATGAGCTTTTCACCTATGAAAATAATGACATCTATGAGAATAGCTGATGATTTGAACGAGGGTATATCCACTTTTTATGCAGAGCTTAATCGAATAAAAGGCATTATTGAATTGGCAAGCAAACAGTCAGATATGCTTTTTCTAATAGATGAAATATTTAGAGGTACAAACTCTGTCGACAGATTAAGTGGTGCAAAGGCTGTAATCTCAAAACTAAATGATTCTGGGGTTGTAGGTATCATTACTACACACGATTTAGAACTTTGTGAGTTAACAAGTCAGTTTATGAGGATTAAGAATTTTAGCTTTTCAGAGTACTATCAGGATAAAAAAATACATTTTGACTACAAAATCAAGATGGGTAAATCATGCACAACTAATGCAAAGTATTTAATGGAGTTGGTTGGTATTATATAATGATTATAAGCATTCGTTTGAGTTAAGTATTTTATGCTCTGCTAAAGCTAATATTGGTTACTACAAAAATGTGGGCAATCTCGCTATTTTAGGCGGGGTTGCCCTTTTTTTACTTCACCGTCATAATCCCAGCACATCTACCTCCACTAGCCTGAGCTCGTTTATTGCTGTGTTTATTTGCTTTTTAATTAAATCGTTCATAAATTAATACCTCTTTCTACACTTAGAGTTTGTTGCTTCACAGCTGGTTTTTGATGTTTAGGGTTGTCTAAAGATATCTTTTTCAAATCCTCATTCCAATCTTTTGATAAAGGCACTTTATCTTTGAACTATACCGCCTAAAACGGACAGTGACAAAAAGGACCTCCTACCGTAGAATAGAAACTACGATAGGAGGTTTTTTGTATGCCCAGAAAAATA
>DBGA01000066.1 GCA_002295325.1 Ruminococcaceae bacterium UBA866
AACATTGGTACTATCGGTCACGTTGACCATGGTAAAACTACTCTGACGGCTGCTATCACTAAGACTCTTTCTCTAAAAGGCTTTGCAAACTATAGAGCTTATGATCAAATTGACGGCGCTCCAGAAGAAAAAGCACGTGGTATCACTATTAACACTTCTCACGTTGAGTATCAAACTGACACACGTCACTATGCTCACGTTGACTGCCCAGGACATGCTGACTACATTAAAAACATGATTACTGGTGCTGCTCAAATGGACGGTGCTATTCTTGTTGTTTCTGCATCTGATGGACCAATGCCACAAACTCGTGAGCACATCTTGCTTTCACGTCAGGTTGGCGTTCCTTACATCGTTGTATTCATGAACAAAGCTGACCAAGTTGACGATGACGAGCTTCTTGATCTAGTTGACATGGAAATCCGTGATCTTCTAAATGAATATGAGTTCCCAGGTGATGATACTCCAATCATCAGAGGTTCAGGACTAAAAGCTCTTGAAGCTCCAAACGATCTAACTGATCCAGCTTATGCTCCTATTATTGCACTTATGGATGCTGTTGATACTTGGATCCCAACTCCAGAGCGTAAAGCTGACCTTCCTTTCCTAATGCCAGTAGAGGACGTATTCACAATCACAGGTCGTGGTACTGTTGCAACTGGTAGAGTTGAAAGAGGCAAGCTAAACTCAGGTGATGAGATCGAGATTCTTGGTCTTAGCGATGAGAGAGCAAAAGCTGTTGTTACTGGTATCGAAATGTTCAGAAAAATTCTTGATTACGCAGAGGCAGGCGATAACATCGGTGCTCTTCTTCGTGGTGTTCAAAGAGATGACATTCAACGTGGCCAAGTTCTTGCTAAACCAGGCTCAATTCACCCACTAACTAAGTTTGTAGGACAAATCTATGTTCTTAAAAAAGAAGAGGGTGGACGTCATACTCCATTCTTCAAAAACTACAGACCTCAGTTTTACTTCAGAACAACTGACGTAACAGGTATCGTTGAGCTACCTGAGGGCGTTGAGATGGCTATGCCAGGCGATAACGTTGAAATAAACGTTGAGCTTATCACTCCAATCGCTATCGAGCCAGGTCTACGTTTCGCTATCCGTGAGGGCGGACGTACAGTAGGTTCAGGCGTTGTAGTTACAGCACTTAAAGACTAATTTTAGTTTGTCATAAAAAGTCGGGCAGATTTACTCTGCCCGACTTTTTTACATATATATTTATTATAGATTGACACACGCATTTGGAACATACCTTACATAATATTACAAATTATTTAAAGTGAATATTTATTGCAAGTAACTTGCGTTTATATAGAAAACTGAACACATAACACAAACGTTTGTCTATGTGTAGCATACAATGAATGAGTAAATGTATATCTAATACAAACATCAATGCCGACTTTGCTTATTGCTAGTTATATTAGTTTATCGAGTTGAAGTAAGTACGTGTCTTGCAACAAAAATTTATGAAAATTGCAAAAATTTTAAATAACCAAAATTTATTACTTGTAATTACAGATAAAGTGTGATAGAATTATTCTATTATTATGAAGACATAGTAAAACAATAACAATAATGGAGGACAAAATTATGTTTACGAAAAAACGCATAGTAGCATTAATGCTTGCAACAGTAATGTCAATGTCTATGGTACTTACTTCTTGTACATCAGTTGCAGCAAACAATTACCCTGGTACAACAGAAGCTGGTGCTGTTACTATTAACATTGCTCAAGAGCCACCAAAGATGTTTTCAACTATTTCAACAGATACGGTTTCATTCAACTTGCTTCGTCACCTTAATGATGGTCTAACAATTCTTGATAAGAATGATAAGCCAATTTCAGGTGTCGCTAAAGATTGGAAAGTGTCTGATGATGGACTTGTTTACACTTTCAACCTTAAAGATACCTATAATTGGACAAATGGTGAGAAAGTAACTGCAAAAGACTTTGATTTTGCGTTCAAAGCTCTATTAGACCCAACTTTTGCCGCTCCTTACGCTTATTTTGGATACGTTTTCAAAAACGGTCAACAATTTGCTGAAGGTAAAGTTAAGTGGGAAGATGTAGGAGTTAAGGTTCTTGATGATTACAAACTTGAAATTACTTTAGAACAACCAACTACATACATACTTGATATGTTAGCATTTGGTGTGTTCCTACCTGTTAACCAAAAAGCTTATGAGGCTGTTGGTGACAAATATGCGACTGACGCTGATAAAATCGTAACTAATGGTGCATTTACAATGGAATCATGGGCACATGAATCTGAGATTGTTTTGAAAAAGAACCCTGCTTATCCAAGTGCATCAGACGTTAAAATTGAAAAAATTGTTTGTAAAATGATCAGTGATACAAACACTGGAATGAACACATTTAAATCAAATGAGCTTGATATGTTAGGTCTAAACGGTGACCAACTTGCTCAAATGAAAACAGAGAATCAACCAACACTAACATATGATGATGGTTCTACATGGTACTTTGAGTTTAATCTAAATGTTCCTACATTGGCTAACGAAAAAGTTCGTAAAGCAATGACTTATGGTGTTGATACAGAGAGTTTTGTTAAAAATGTTCTAAAGAACAGCTCAACTGTTGCAACTCAATTTACACCTCCTTCAATAAACGGTAACAAAAAGAAATTCTCCGAAGAAGTTGGACCACAATTTAAATCACATGACGTTGAAGCTGCTAAGAAGCTTATTGAAGAAGCAAAAAAAGAGCTTGGCGTTGATAAAATTGAAGTTTCACTTATAATTGATGATGGTGATACTGCTCAAAAGCATGCTGCTTATTTCCAAGAGGCATGGCAGTCAACTTTAGGCATCAAAGTTAATGTTGAAGCTGTACCTTTCAAATCAAGACTTGCTAGATTAGAAGCTAAAGATTTCGAAATATGTATGGCTGGTTGGGGACCTGACTACAACGACCCAATGACATTCCTAGAAATGTTTGAAACAGGTAACGGTAACAACCACACAAGTTACACAAACCCTGAATATGACGCTCTTCTTGCAAAAGTAAGATCTGAAGCTAATAGAGATACTCGTTTTGGCTATTTGATGGATCTTGAGAAACTTTTAATGAAAGATATGCCAATCGGACCTTACTACAACAGAGTTAGAGATTATACACTATCAGGCAAATTAACAGATGTTGTAAGAACTGCATTCCAAGACTTTAACCTTGTAAATGCTACTATTAAGTAATTTTACTTAATTCAAAAAAATATAGTTAAATCTTAATAAATACATCTAAATCACAGTGATATTCGAGCCATATCCCTAAAATATGGCTCGATATTGTGTTTTGTTGTATTTGAGCCAACAGCTATGCTGTTGGTTCAAATGCACCAAAGCTTTTGGTGATAAAAAAGAAGGGGGCAATTTGTTTGTTAAAATATATTGCTAAGAGACTATTATATGCTATTATCACTCTATGGGTGCTAATTACATTAACGTTCTTTATGATGCGTATGCTACCAGGCAATCCATTTTCGGGGCCAAAGGCACTTCCAGAGGCTACCATTCAGGCTCTAAATGTTAAGTATGGTTTGGACAAACCAGTTATCGTACAATATGGAAAGTATCTTGGTAGTGTCATTACAGGTGACCTAGGAACGTCCTACCACTACAATCGTCCTGTAAATAACATTATTACAGAATCTTTTCCTTATTCATTTGATTTAGGAATGAGAGCTTTAATTTTTGCGGTTATTGCTGGAATTTTTCTAGGCATTTTTGCTGCAAGAAAAAGAGGAACTTATGGGGACACGTTCTCAATGCTAATTGCAGTAATTGGCGTTTCGGTGCCGAGTTTTATTGTGGCTGCATTGCTTCAATATTTCTTATCCCTAAAACTTAACCAGTTTATCTGGCAATTTGCACCGGGTACTCAGATTTTTCCAGTAAACGGCTGGACCTCTGAAATGCACAAAATTTTGCCAGCATTAGCATTAGGCTTTGGCTCAATGGCAACAATTTCGCGTTTGATGAGAACAAGTATGCTTGATGTTTTGGGGCAAGATTACATTAAAACTGCAAAAGCAAAGGGACTTAGTGAGGGTGTTACTGTTTGGAAACACGCAGTACGAAATGCACTAATGCCAATTATTACAGTTTTAGGTCCAATTTCTGCGTCTGTTTTAACAGGTGCATTTGTTGTTGAAAATATTTTTAATATTCCTGGCATGGGTAAATTTTTCGTTTTAAGTATTCAAGTTCAGGATTATGCAGTAATTGCTGGAACAACCTTGTTCTATGGTGGTTTTTTAATTATTGCAAACTTAATCGTTTGCTTGGTATATGGATTTGTTGATCCAAGAGTAAAGCTTGCAAGAGAGGAGGCATAATTGATGAGTAAAAAAAGTAAATTAGCCGCTCTTGAGGCGACACAACAGGCTGAATTTGACGAGCAACCAAGAGAAGCTATAATTATAGACAATTCCTTTGATTTGGTTGGAAAAGACACAGAACAAGCCGAATTAATTGTGCGTCCAAGCTTAAGCTATGGAAAAGACGCAATGCGACGTCTCGCTAAAAACAAAGTTGCAATTGCCTGCGCAATTTATTTAGCAGTTATTATTTTCATGAGTGTTGTAGTGCCACTTTTGTCACCATACACTATGTCAGAAATTCATATTGAGCATACAGATAAAACTATATTTTATATGGCCGAAGATGGACATATGCATATTTTTGGAACCGATTCACTAGGCCGCGATATTTTCGTTCGAATTTGGAGTGGTGCTCAAATATCTATGTTTATCGCATTTACAGCGGTATTCATTAACTTTATTATTGGTATTATTTACGGGGGTATCTCTGGATATGTAGGAGGTTCAGTCGATAATATAATGATGCGTATTATTGAGATTATCAATGGTATTCCCTACCTAATGATTGTAATTCTACTTATGATGGTTATGAAGGCGGGTGTCACGACAATTATCATCGCTTATGCTGCTGTCGGTTGGACGGGTATGGCGAGGCTTGTTCGTGGACAAATTATGACCTTGAAGGAACAGGAGTATGTTGTAGCTGCAAAGACAATGGGCGCAAGGCCTATGAGAATTATTGCAAGACATTTGCTTCCTAACACATTGAGTGTTGTTATCGTTAATATTACACTAGCAATTCCTGGTGCTATCTTTACAGAGGCGTTCCTAAGCTTTATTGGGCTTGGTGTTCCAATTCCACAAGCTTCATGGGGAACATTGGCAAATGAGGGCGTTAGAGTATTCCAACAGTTCCCACATATGCTATTCTTACCTGCAATTTTTATCAGTTTGACAATGCTATCATTCAATCTGCTAGGTGATGCACTTAGAGATGTGTTTGACCCAAGACTAAGAAAGTAGGTGTAAAAATGGCTGAAAAGATTTTAGAAATCCAAAACCTTAAAGTTTCGTTTGACACTTACGCTGGTGAGGTTCAAGCTGTACGTGGTATTTCACTTCATGTAGATAATGGAGAAGTTTTAGCTATCGTTGGTGAGTCTGGCTGTGGCAAGAGTGTTACTGCGCAGACAATCATGAAACTAAACCCAATGCCACCTGCAAGAATTAAATGTGGAACTATCACACTAGACGGAAAAGACATTGTTTCTATGTCTGAAAAGGAAATGGAAACTGTGCGTGGATCTGTTGTAAGTATGATTTTCCAAGATCCTATGACAAGTTTAAACCCAACTATGGTTGTTGGAAAACAGCTAACAGAAGCGATTGTTAAACATCAAAAAATAGACAAAAAAACAGCTGAAAAAGAGGCGATTCGCCTTTTACAGGTTGTTCAAATACCAAACGCTGAGGAGAGAATTAAGCAATATCCTCATGAGTTTTCAGGCGGTATGCGCCAAAGGGTTATGATAGCTATGGCGCTTTCATGTTCGCCAAAGCTATTGATTGCTGATGAGCCAACAACTGCACTTGATGTTACAATTCAAGCGCAAATTTTGGACCTTATGGCAGATATCAAAAGGGATATCGGCACTGCAATTATCTTAATAACGCACGATTTGGGTGTTGTTGCAAACCTTGCAGACAGGGTGGCAGTAATGTACGCTGGCAAGGTTGTTGAAACAGGAAAAGCCACTGACATTTTCTATAACCCATCTCATCCATATACAAACGGCTTGCTTGCTTCACTTCCTCGCATTGATAGTGACAGAACAAAAGAGCTTTTAGCAATTGAAGGCACACCGCCAGACTTGNNGCACCTCCAGAAGGTTGTGAATTTGCGGCACGTTGTAAGCACGCTATGAACATTTGTAAAACAGATGTTCCTCCTTTATTTGAATTAGGAAATGAACATAAATCGGCTTGTTGGATGCTGCACCCAAAGTTTGAGGCAAACAAAAAAGGAGGTGCCGTAAATGAGTAATCAAGAAAATAAAGATTTGGTAGTGTTAAAGGATCTAAAAAAACACTTTTACCTAGGACATAATCAAGTTTTAAAAGCTGTTGACGGCATTACCTTGTCGATAAAAAAAGGTGAAACCTTAGGACTTGTTGGTGAGTCTGGTTGTGGAAAATCAACTTTAGGTAGAGTTTTGATGGGTATCTATCCAAAAACATCTGGCGAGTTGCTCTATGACGGTAAGCCTGTAAAGGTTAAAACTACTCGTGATAGATTTAATTATGCTAAAAAAGCTCAGATTATATTTCAAGACCCATATGCTTCACTTAACCCACGTATGACAGTTGGATCGATTATTAATGAAGGTATGGAAATTCACGGTATGTATGATGCTGCAAAGCGTCAGGAGCGTGTTTTTGAGCTTCTTGAGACGGTTGGACTAAACCGTGAGCACGCAAACCGTTTCCCGCATGAATTTTCAGGAGGGCAACGTCAAAGAATTGGTATTGCAAGAGCACTTGCGATAGAGCCTGAATTTTTAGTATGTGATGAGCCAATTTCTGCTCTTGACGTTTCGATTCAAGCACAGGTAATCAACCTATTGAAAGATCTTCAAGAGAAGTTTGGACTTACCTATCTTTTTATAGCTCATGATTTAAATATTGTTAAATATATTAGCGATAGAATTGCTGTTATGTATCTTGGCAACGTTGTTGAGATTGCATCAAGTGACATTATCTATGACAATACACTACATCCATATTCAAAAGCATTGCTTTCATCTGTGCCAATTCCTGACCCAGATGTAGAGACTCAAAAAGAGCGTGTGATTTTGCAAGGTGACGTACCAAGCCCAATCANNACACTCCAGAGGGTTGTAACTTTGCTGGACGTTGTCCAATTGTGTGCGATATTTGTACAAAGGTTAGGCCTCAGCTAATTGAGGTTGAGCCAGGACATATGGTTGCTTGTCATATGGTAAAATCAAAACAGTAGTTTTATAACTAAAACTACTATAATAGTAAAACCAGTACAATTTAGGCTTAGCCTTTTTGTGCTGGTTTTTTTGTATTAGTTAAGTTCAATAAGGAACCCGCAAGTGTGCTTTAATAAAAAATAATACCAATGTTTTCCATATAATTTTTATATACATTAACACTGAAATACTGTATAATATATAAGTCGACAAAATAAAAACTTAAACTTCTTGCTCAGCATAAGAGAGGGGATACTTTATGATGTGCAAGAAAGTGAAAATGTCCAAACTTAACAAAACACTAAATATACTGCAAAAACAAAAAGGCATATTTCTCAATCTTTTTGAAGAGTTGCTAGCACTTAGGTTGGGTAGGTGTATTTTTAGAATTTGGGACTAATTTTATTTAATAAAACATTCCTGTTTTATTAAATTCTAAATGCCCTATGGTTTCACCAAAGGCTCACCACAGATGACAAATTAAAACTGTCTAAGATAGTTTTAATAATTTTAAGTTTTTACAAAAAATACTGCAGATTTTTATAACCTCGTCACCTTCATTTGTGACGAGGTTATTTTTTGCAATTAATTCAAAATAAATATGGTTTCTTTATCTAGACCTACAATCCTTGATAGTTTCTTTGGCAAACTCGATAGCAGATGCAATTTCCGACTTATTTGGGTGACCTAGTTTCATAAATAAAAAGCTCCCAATGCAAAGGTATTCCTTTTCTTTGACTGTAATGTTATTTCCACAAAGTGCATTTCGCAAGAATTTTTGTGGTAGATTTGACATAGATGAAGTAATCAGTGCAACAGACTTAACCTGTTGCTGGGATGAATTTTTAGCCCATTCTAAGAGCTCTGGTGAGCATTCACCACTATAAATTCCACTAACAACAAATAGTAAGTCATATTCATTTATTGCAGGCTTTTCCTTAATATTATATGTTGGCAAATTTAGTTCCTTAGAAATTGCCTTTGCAATTTTTTTCGAATGTCCTGACATAGTTGCATAAATAATTGCTGTTTTCATATATTATCCTCACTTCTTTATGGCATTTTCAATTGCCTTTAATATAGATTTGCTGCTTGTGGTGGCACCACTAACAACATCAACCTGCAATGATTGCATATTAATGACATCATCAATAATACTTTCTGCCTTTTTCCCTAATCCATAAGTGTGTTCGGTTATTTTAATATCTTTAATTAATTTATTAGTAATAGTCACCTCAACCGAAACCTTTACTGGCATAATTTCATAACTTCCACTATAAACCCTGTCTGTTAAATCTTTTGTTGTGATTGCACCAATAGTAGTTGCGTTGAGTTTGGCTTTATTACTTAAAAATAGAAGCATTATTGCACCTACTAGAATTGTAAAGATTGTTAAGCTAACATACAGCAAAATCTTACCCTTGCGTTTCATTTTGCATATCCTCCAACTTATTATAGAGTTTTAGCTGCGCGTCGCACATTACGCTAATTTCTTCCTGCGCTAAGCAAGAAAACATTTCGTCAACGAATTTAACACTACGGTCATGGTAGTATTGTGAGAACTCATCAAGCTTTGGAGTAGGGGAAATACGCATTGCTCTGCCGTCATTGCTATCCTTAACAATATTGATATAGCCTTTTGATTGNNTATAATTTGCTTTGTGTTTTGATGTGAAGTATTGCACATTTATGCAAGTTCTTTGAGGGTAGGTGGTTCATCAAACATTCCAAGCATCACCAGTACGAGCCACTGCTTTGAGGTAACCTCACCCATTTCACGATCTAGAATTGTTTGCAACCTATTTGAAAGTAAAAACACATTTGCAAATATAATTAAACGTTTATCCATTTTTTCAAAATCGTACATAACTGTCTCCTTAGGTAACATATTACTGATATATGTATTATATTACCTAAATCTTAAGTTGTCAAGAAAAAAAGCTATGTGTGCAGTTTAAAACTGCACACATAGCTTTTAATTGTGTTGTGTTCTCGAAAAGAATGCTAGTATTTTAGCATACAGGACTCGAATTCAGACGGCAAAGTGATAATATTTTATTTATCGCAATAAATTACCACCCCAATCCAGAAGTCCATGGAACACTGTTGGAGCTGCAAGCGAATTATATTTCCTATATAAAAAGTTCATCACAAAATGCAAAACAATCATGATTATCATATTAATAAGATTTATTTTTATACCGTTTACAGACATCTGAAATGGTAGATGCATTGCGTAAAATAAAATCCCCGTCATGATAACTGCCAAGATGTCGCATTTAATTAAACCATATATCCTCGTTTGAATATAGCCTCTAAAAAGGACCTCCTCAGACAAAGCAATAATGATAAAATAGTAAAATATATTGTATAATGCTCGGTTGACCGTAATAACTTTTCCTCCTGCCAATATATTGGGTAGGACATTCATGAAAAACGAAAAGATAATGCCAAGAAATATGCCCGTCAGTAACGATTTTCCTATGTTTTTTAGGGTAAATCCTATTGATGATAGTTTTTGCTTACGCATTAACACCAACATAACACAAATGGCAATAAGCAAAAGGTTTATCGGAACACCTAAATATATCTGCCTTTGTATAAAAAGTAATCCCATAAAGTAATAAACGAACAACAACAATATGTACATTGCCATCGCTAATATACCATCTATCGTGGTGTACTTTGAAATCATTTCTTTATAGGAGTCATCCGTTGAAAAGAATTTCTTTATCATTTTGTCTATGCCTCCGACATATATAATCTTTATAACCATTTTATCATAAAAAGAAAAAAAATAAAACCCATAAGAGAATAAACTCTTATGGGTTTTAAATCTGGCGGAGAAGGAGAGACTCGAACTCTNNGGGAGGGATTCGAACCCTCGGTCCCTTGCAGGATCACTGGTTTTCAAGACCAGCTCCTTAAACCACTCGGACACCTCTCCAATTGCGTTTGTATTAACAACGCTTAATTATGATATCATATTCCTTGTCCTTTGTCAATGCATTTATCCCAAAAAGTTTAAAATAAATAACAGCCGGCTCAAGCCGGCTGTTATTTATTTCACCCTAAAGGTCTTTGAAGAAAACTTAAACACCAACAGCAATGCCACAATAATATATATTACAGTTGAGCAGAGCACAATCAAAGTAAATATGCCGTTTCCACTTTGAATTTGCAAGCAGACATAGCAAACAACATAGACAATACCATTTATGATGTTGAAAAATGGATTTTTCACATTCAGCTCGGTGGTGTAAGGTTGGAACACGTAATACATGAAAAGATGATGCACTGTAAAAAATATCGACAGCAGTAAAATGGTAATTATAAACGATACCATACTTGTAATTTCCCATTTGATACCTGTTATATTTGCAATTAAAACTACCGCTATACAGACAGCCATTCCAACTAAGAGGTCATAACTAGCTATCCTAATGAGGCGTGTCTTAAAGTTTTTAATAATTACGCTAGGGCTTCTATAAAATCCATATCGTAGCAGAGAAATGTCACAGTTATAAAACATTGCCCTGCAAGCTTTGTTTGCTGTTGACATGCAATACATACCAAAGACGAATATCGGTAGCATAGTTGTCATGGAGACTGCAAGTTTCTTAACCTCATCTGGACGAAAAATGAATCCTATTACAACAGTTAAAAATGCTATTGCAACAATACAAAGCCTGATTAAAACAGGTTTGAATATCTGACGTTTATGCCTTTCAAAAAAGATTGCATTGAGATAATGATAGCCTGTCTTCCCGTGGTGGTGGTCTATTTTATAGATTTGCTTTGAGTCTTTATCTTTTATCTTTACATCGTTAAATTGAGATTTTTTAGCCTCTTTCATTATGTTCTCAGCTGAAAACTTTATATCCATAGTGCGTGGTAAGGTAGTTACATATCTCTTATAGCCAAACATCACATAGTAAAAGCAAAGTCCACCCACAACTAATGTTGCAAGCACAAACGGCAAGCTGAAGATGGCCTCGGCTGTGTAAAGCTGTATATTAGTGAAAACAGGTAGGTAAGCTGCCGCTAGAGCGAACGCAATAACTATCCATATCACAAGGTTTTTTCTCGGTATCACGACTTTAAATCTATCGTAGAATGCAAGATGAAATGCCTCAAAAATAAACCGAAATGCTGTCATGATGATGCAAAGTAAAACGCCCTTGAAAAAGCCGCCACCTAAAAGCATTACACTAATTAAGATACTTGGTAAAAAGTAAATAAAATTGAGTAAATATTTAAGCCCCACAGTGGCTTGTACATAGGATTTCGGGTTCATTCTCATATACTTTAGACAGATAAATTTGTGGTTTGTAACTTTAAATATTTCACTCTCTTGGAAAGCACCAAATAGAACACTCATAATAAAGAATATATGTATAAACCCAGACAATCCTGCGTTCAATATGTCTTCTTGATGTAGGATAAACAATGGTAAAAACATTGCAATTCCAATATAAATTGCTTTTGTGATGAATTTATAAGACTGTACGAATATCCAAACAAACCAAGCAATTACATTTTTAAGTTGCCTATCTGCATAGATTGAGTCTGGGATTATTTTGCCAATTAACCATATTCGCTTAAAATAATAGATAAATTTGTTTGCAGATGTAGACATCATTATGCCAAANNTGCCAAAAATATTTTTTAATACATTAATCATTGCTGTCCTCATCCTTTAACAGTTCAATAATTTTGGCCTCAAATTCACTACTCTTCAGCATATCGTGGTTGATTTGCTGTAGCTTACCATCCGACAGCACTACAATCTCATCGCAAAGGTCGGTCGCAAGTTGCAAGATATGAGTTGAAAAAATGATGATGTGGTCCTGCTTCATATTACGCAAAAGCTGTTTCATTTCTAATGCAACAACAACGTCAAAAGAAGTCAATGGCTCATCAAGTAGGATAACAGGCGGACGTGCAATGACAAAACAAAGCATCTGCACCTTGTTTTTCATACCGTGAGAGTATCCCTTCATCAGTCTATATCTGTCTTCAACATCAATTTTCACCATATCAAAATAATCATCGATTGATTTGGTTGGGTCTACTCTTTCCTTGTTAATGTCGATAAAAAACTTCAAAAACTCATATCCGGTTAAAAAGTCCGGAAGTATAGGGGTAGAAAAAACATAGCCAATATCATCTGGCGAAAGTAAACGTGGGCCACTTTGGTCAATGATGGTTGCCTCACCACTATCTGGCTGAACCTCGTCGCTTAAGCAGTTAAACAACGTTGTTTTTCCTGCGCCATTTCTGCCAAGCAAGCCATAAATTTTACCCTTTTCAAAGTTGAAATTAACCCCCTTTAGGACAGTTTTGGTGCCAAATGATTTTGTGATGTCGCTTAATTGCATTTGCATATATTTCGCACCTCTCGCTCATTATTTTGTTGTGTGCTTTTTCGATATTCACTGCGTTTTTCGCCTGCTGCAAACTCTAATCTTTCTTCTTTTGTTTGGAGTAAAAGTGGAGCTACTGATGTTGGTTTGTCATGTTCATCTAATGCAACAAGGACTAGATATGCCGTATTTATCATTTGTTGTTGCCCAGAAAGTTCTTCGACAAACGTGTCAACCCTTACTTCCATTGAAGTTTTGCCCACATAGGTCATATAGCCCTTCAGAACAACTGTCGAGTTTACATAGGCAGCCGCCTTAAATACAAGGTTGTCAACACAGGCAGTGGTAACATTACAGCCAGAATGACGACGGGCAACAACAGCTGCTACAACGTCGATCCACTCCATAAGCTTACCACCAAACAATCGTTTATATCCGTTGATATGTTCAGGCATTAATATTTGAATTTGTTCAGTTACCGATTCACAAACACGCTTTGGTGATAGTTGGTTCATAAAAAAATCTCCTCTTGTAGTATTAAACTACTTATTAATGATACTATTTTGATAACGAAAATTCAAGTAGTGCAATGCAAAAAGATACAAGCGAGGGTTAGTTTTTATCGGAATTAAACAAACAACAAACAACAAGAACACTAGTATAGGCTAGAAAAAGTCAGACATTCAGTCTGACTTTTTTCGTGATAACTATTTAATTTTAATAGCACTTATGTTAAATATGTTTGCTACTCCTAGAAAGCAATAACTACGCCGCCTTCGTTTGCATACATACTCGAAAGTCCCTTGGTTTTCATTATGACAATTTCTTTAAAGGAATACATATCCTCTGCCATTTTCTTTAGTCGCATTGCCTGCTCTTCGTTATTGCAATGGGTGATAGCCAAGATACGGTTCTTTGTATCCTTGCACTGCTCACCAATCATATCGCAAAGCTTTTGAATTGCTGCTCTAGTGCCCTTTGCCTTAGAGAAAAATGCAATATTGCCCTCACCATCAGCTCCCAAAATTGGCCTAATCTGCATCACTGTGGCAATTCTTACAACAATTTTATTCATACGGCCGTTTTTCATTAGATTATCTAAATTTTCTAGGACAAAGAGAGTTTTCATACCTTTTATAAACTCTTCGATTGTCGCTATAATGTTGGTTTTTTCCATTCCAAGCTCAGCCAGTTCTTTTATCTTTAAACCAATTAGCAGTTCTCCAGCGGTAGCACTTTTAGAGTCAAAAACATGAACCTCAGTACCATCTTCTTCCGCAAGGTTTTTTGCAATCACCGCACTAGAATATGAGCCTGAAAGCTGTGATGAAAGGGTGATAACAAAGTTCATCTTATCCTTCGCAAACTCATTACAATAAGCCTGTGGAGATGGACAGGATGACATTGCTCTGCCCTTATATGAATTCATTTTTTTAATAAAATTATCTACATCTAAANNATCGTCATCAACAAAAACATCATCGCCAAGCGTCATACTAAGAGGTACGCTCCTAGCATCCAAACTTTCAATAAGCTCAGGGCTCAACTCGCAACCACTGTCTGCAATCAATCTATATTCCATAAATTTTCTCCTCTTATACTAATTTCAGTAAAGAAATAGTAATATAGTATAATTTAATTTATATAAATTATACCAGTTATTAATTGTGCTGTAAACATCTTTATTGCAAATTTACTATGCGTTCATTATTATTCTCAATCAATTCACATATATTATAATTACCATATGGGCATTTTTGTTTTTAAAATTGACAAATCGATATTTTTTGTATTATAATTTAATTATCGGGGTGTGGCTCAGTTTGGTAGAGCGCTTGGCTGGGGGCCAAGAGGCCGCAAGTTCAAATCTTGTCACTCCGACCAAAAGACTGTCGATTTTTGTCGACAGTCTTTTTATATTACAATGGAAATAGATAGCTATTTGTGATATCATTAATGCAACGATTACTTATACTTTATGAAAGGGGTTATTACAAATGAAAAAACGATTTTTGCATTTTGGAATTGTTGCAGCCATTTATCTCCTGATTTTCGCCTTGTGTCAACAATTCTTTTTTATAGGTAAGCCATTCCACTTATATACCCCAGATTGGACAGCAAAAAACATAATGTGGATTGCTGCAATCATATCTGCTGTGCCAGCCTTAATTGGTTGCAAAAAGTACCCCTATATAACAGTGGCATTTTACATTTTAGGCGTTGTTTTAGGTGAGCTATTCGGTCGTCAGATGGTGATTATGGATCAAAGTTTAGCCTCGATGCCATATCACTATGGGTTTGCGTGGTGCATAGGAATATATATCATCGGCTGCGTTGTTGGTCTAGCTGTTGAAAAATTTGCAAGCGCGTAAAATACTTTTAATTTTAAGACTGCCTTATTTTATCGTCTTCCTAGGGTGTTCGATTAGCAAATTAAAATGGTTGGATACCGAGTGAGAGTTTAAATCCCTTGAATTTTTAATGATAAATAGAAAGATATCTATTCTACCAGAAACCACATAATCGTATGTAAATTATGATACAAAAAAAGCATTCCTTCGGGAATGCTTTTTTGCATTCTAAAGACTATTTTACTGCCTTAGTCGGTCATATAAAGGAGTGCATTTCACCTTATTTCATGTGAAGGAGTTGATGATTTACCGAAAATTTTATACCAAAAGCGAAATTTGTATAATTGTTAATTTCTGTTAAACAACTTATAATTAGGTAAACAATCTAAAGAAAAGGGGTATAGTTGTGCCAAGCTTAAAAAATTCAATAGAAGAAATGGGTAGTGCACCAAATTCGGATGTCACCAATTCCAACTTACCATTACCTAAAAAATCAAAATTTTTACAGACTATAAAAAAAATGTTCATGCAATGTGAACTGCAAATGATGGCATTGCCTGGCATAATATGGATGATTATCTTTAATTTCGTCCCTATGTATTTTATTATTATTTCGTTTCAGCGATATAACGTCGGCAAGGGTATATTGAAATCCAAGTGGGTAGGTTTTGAAAATTTTGTTGAGTTTTTCAGTGATGATCGTTTTTGGCTTGTGATTAGAAATACCTTTGGACTTAACCTTCTACGCTTAGCGGTGTGTTTCCCAGCAGGAATCATTTTTGCGATCTTGCTTAATGAACTGAGGGTGTTTAAGTTTAAAAAGATAGTACAAACAATTTCATATCTTCCACACTTTTTGTCATGGGTTATCGTTGGAGGCATCATGTTTAATTGGATGTCTGAAACGGGTATGTTTACTGAATTGTTAGTTAATATTGGGGTAATGGCAGAGCCAAGGCATATGTTGGGTTCGCCGGAGGGATTTTGGAGAATACTTGTTGGAGCCGAACTTTGGAAAGAGCTTGGCTGGTCTGCAATCATCTACATAGCTGCAATTGCCGGCGTTGACCAAAGTCTTTATGAGGCAGCGGTGATGGATGGTGCTGGAAGATTTGCTCGAATATGGCACATAACGCTTCCTTGTATCAAGGGTACTATAGCTGTACTCCTTGTCTTAAATATTGGAAATTTGCTGGGTTCAAATTTTGATCAATTGCTTGTTTTTAATAAGCCGGTCCTTTTGGATGCAATTGACGTAATTGATATTTACACATACCGTATGGGTATTGCAAATGGTCGTATTTCTTACGCTACTGCTATTGGACTTTTTAGGTCAATATTTGCATTCATATTATTGCTTAGTGCTAATAAAGCATCTGAAAAGCTTACAAATACATCATTGTATTAAGAAAAGGAGGGGGACTATTTTGAATTCGAAAGATAATAAAGAAGTAACTAAGCATAATGGTATGTCAAAAATATTGAACTTAGGCTTTGACACGATAAATATATTTTTTATGCTTGCAATCTGCTTTGTAATGATATATCCAATTTGGTATGTGCTTGTCCAATCACTTAATGATGGATTTGATGCGGCACAGGGCGGATTATATTGGTGGCCGAGAGTTTTTACAATAGAGAACTATAAACAGGTTTTTAGAAACAATGAAATCATAAAAGCCTTCGGGATTACAATTGCAAGGACACTTATTGGAACTACCTGCCATGTCCTCTTTACCGCAATGGTTGCGTATTCTTTTTCAAAAAAAGAGCTCATTGGAAGAAAGCTGTATATGACAATGGGACTTATTACAATGTTCTTTTCCGGTGGACTTATACCTACCTTTATTGTTAATACAAAGCTTGGCATGTTCGATAATTTCCTTGTCTACATAATTCCCACAATGTTTAGTTTTTATGACTTAATTATTATGCAAGCGTTTTTCAGAACCATTCCGACATCAATTGAAGAGGCAGCAATGATTGATGGAGCAAAGGCGTTTAAAGTTTTCACTCGAATTATTTTGCCAATATCAGCGCCAGTAATCGCAACTATTACGCTCTTTAACGGTGTATGGAATTGGAATGATTATTTTATGGGGAAAATCTACTTTAACAATTCAGATTTGCTTCCGATTCAAACCTATCTTTACAAGATGATAACTACAGCTGAGAGCAGTAAAGTTTCAATGCTTGTAGGTCAGGTCAGCCAAAGCAAATTCACATCAACCTCGTTGCAAATGGCAACAATGATTGTTACAACAATTCCAATCATATGCATATATCCTCTCTTACAAAAATATTTCGTTAAGGGTATGCTTATAGGCTCCGTTAAGGAGTAATTATTTGGTATTTAGCCTTGCGGCTTGTACAATAAAAAATAAATGTGGAGGGTACAATGAAGAAATTAAACTTTTCAAGAATCATTAGTCTCTTAACCGCGCTTACACTCATGGTGGCAATGCTTGCGGCGTGCACACAAAAACCCGTTGACACAAATACATCCTCTGCTGCAGTTAGCTCAGCTGAAAAACCTGCCGAGAAAGATTTGTCACCAATTACAATTGAATGGTATATAAATGAATCTTGGTTTGATGCACCAAGCGGAAATCTTGCACTTGAAATGATAAAAGAGCAAACAGGAGTTGATGTTAAGTTTATTGTTCCTGTTGGTGACGCAGCAGAAAAACTTAACACAATGATTGCTACAAACGTCCTACCTGACCTTGTTACGCTTGGCTGGTACGATGCTAAAGTTCCTGACCTTTCGACACCTGAATACGCATATTCATATAATGAGCTTATTGACAAATATGATCCAACTTTCTATGATGTTATAGACAAGAATGTATTTAATTGGTACAAGCAAGATGATGGAAAAACTTATGGTTATCCATGTAACTCAGTTGCTCCGGCAGATATTGATGCAGGTTTGACTTCAAACAGAACTTTCCTAGTTAGAAAGGATATTTACACTGCGATAGGAAGCCCTGATATGAGAACACCAGAAGGATTCACTAAAGCGCTTGAAGATGCAAAAAAAGCATTCCCTAAAGCACTAAATGGTCAACCACTTATTCCTTTTGGAACAAATCCATTTACTGTAACCGGAAACAATGGACTTGAAGATGTACTTCTTGAATTTTTATCAGTGCCAAGAGAAATTAATGGAGAATTCTTTCCTACAAACTGTGGAAATCCAAGCCCAGAGTATATCAGATGGCTTAAAGCTTTCAGACTAATGAACGAAAAGGGGCTTATTCCAACAGACGTATTTGTTGACGAAAGGGCTCAAATTGAAGAAAAAGTTCAACAAGGTCGTTATTTTGCAATGTTATATCAAGCACAAGATGCTATGAACCCACTTGGATTACTTTACAAAAACAATCCGGATTCAAGCTACATCGCTGTTGATGGACCTTCAAATACCAATTTGGATGCGCACAAACTTGGCGTACCTGGTTATTCAGGTTGGGAAATAACACTTGTTACAAAGAATTGTAAAGCCCCAGAAAGAGCACTTGCATTACTAAAATGGGGACACACCACTGAAGAAGGACAAAAAGCATTGTTCTTAGGCAAAGAGGGCGTTACCTATGATGTTGTTGATTCAAAACCTGTCATTAAAGATGAAGTTGCCAAAATGAAGAATGAGGACATGGGAGGCTTTAAGAACAAATACAACACTTATAATGAAATTTGGATGTTTGCAAAAACATCAAATCTTATTGCATGGGAACCAAAACCACTAATGCCTTTTGCACAGTATAAAGAGTGGGGCGTTGGCAAAGCAGCGTTCTATGGCGAATATGACAACATTGCACCACCTGCAGAAACTGATGAGGACATTATCAGTAAAAAAGTTTTAGCAAAATGGGCAGAGATTTTACCAAAACTAATAAAAGCTAAATCAGACGCAGAATTTGACAAGATATGGGCAGACTATGAAGCATACAAAACAAGTAACGACTTTGATAAACTTTTGAGCTATAGTAGACAAAAGATTGCTGCAAACAAAGCAAAACTTGGCCAATAATATTACTCAAACCCAATTTGCATAATACTGATATTTATTAAATAAGGGGGATTGTATCAAAATGTCATGACTTTTGATACAATCCTTTCTCTAAATATATATTTGTCGAAAAGCATGTCACCAACAAAACATGTTTGTTGCTAAGCATGTTTAAATGTAATACAATGTAAATAAGAATTAATTGAATCGGGGTGTGGTATAAAGTGAAAAAAACATTTTCTTTTTCTCTTTGGCAATTGCTTGCTATCTCCTTGTTCACAGTAATTATTATAGTAAGTTTAATTACCGGTATGCTTGCAAACAGTGACAGGGCGGTAGGGGCTGAATCAAGCCAAGTGAAATCACCAACAGATGGTTTGGGTTGGAAAGAGAACTCAGACAACAAGGTTAAGCTCCAATGGTATGTAAATTTTTCATGGTTTATAACCAAATGGGGCGATGACCCAGTTTCAAGAAAAATTACCGAGCTTACCGGTATCGATGTTGAATATGTTGTACCAAGAGGAAATGAAATCGAAAGAATAAGTAGCATGATAGCCGCAGATAGCTTGCCCGATTTACTTACGATAGGCCGTTGGGATAGTGCTATAAATGAAATGATTGCTTTAGATATGCTTGCTCCGCTTAATAAGTTAGCCCAAGAGTATGACTTATATTTTTTTGATGTAGCTTCTCCCGAAAGACTTAGGTGGTTTACAAAAGAGGACGGGAATGTCTATGGATACCCTAATGCATCTTTTACTCCAAGCAGCTACGAAAGCACCACAGAGAGCAACCAGACCTTTCTTGTGAGAAAGGATATTTATGAAGCTATTGGCAGCCCAGATATGAGCACCCCCGATGGATTTCTTAATGCACTATCTGNNAAAATTCCCCAGTGTTGGTGGTGAACCTCTCATTCCACTGGGCTTGGGGGAATTCAACGAAATTGGAAATGACTCAATAGAAGGCTATCTGCAAAATTTTCTTGCTATTCCAAACGAGGTAGATGGCAAGGTATATGATAGGTTTACTGACCCTGATTACATAATTTGGCTTAAAACCCTTAGAAAAGCAAATGAAATGGGGCTTATAAGTAGAGAGATTTTTATTGATAAAAGAATGCAGATGGAGGAAAAGATTGCAAATAAACAATATTTTGCAAT
>DBGA01000064.1:0-25039 GCA_002295325.1 Ruminococcaceae bacterium UBA866
GATGAGCCAACAAACCATCTTGACAGCGAAATGGTAACGTGGCTTGAAACCATGCTGCAAAAGTTAAACTGTGCAATTTTAATGGTAACCCATGACAGATACTTTTTAGACAGAGTTACAAACCGTATCGTTGAGATTGACAGCGCAAACCTCTATAGCTATCAAACAAACTATACAAAGTTTCTTGAACTAAAAGCAATGAGGGAACAAAGTGAAATCGGCACAGAGCGGAAACGTCAAACCATTCTAAAACGTGAACTCNNGTGGACCTCAGGGCAGAGGTACGAAGTCTAAATCACGCATTGATAGCTATAACGAGCTAAAAGAGCGTGAGGGAATAGCAGAAACTTCAAAGCTAGAGTTGAGCTCTATCTCAACAAGACTTGGAAGAAAAACGGTGGAGATTAACTCTATAAGCAAATCCTTTGACGGAAAATGTATGATAAAGGACTTTGAGTATATCATAACTCGTGACGCACGAATTGGAATTGTTGGTGCAAATGGTACTGGCAAATCAACTCTGCTTAATATGATTACTGGAAAACTTCAGCCCGATAGTGGCAGTGTCGTTGTCGGCGATACCGTAAAGATAGGCTATTTCTCACAGGAATGTGAAGAGATGGATATGTCGATGAAAGTCATTGACTATATCAAAGCAGTGGGCGGTAACATTCAGACGGTCGACGGGGTGCTAACAGCGAGTCAAATGCTGGAACGATTCTTGTTCCCCGATAATCTGCAATGGAACACAATCGGCAGACTTTCAGGTGGAGAACGCAGGCGACTATTTTTACTTAGAGTAATTATGGACGCACCAAACATCCTGCTACTTGACGAGCCGACGAATGACTTGGACATTCAAACTCTTGCAATTTTGGAAGAGTATCTTGAAACCTTTAGCGGTGCTGTAGTTGCTGTTTCCCATGATAGATATTTCTTGGATAGAGTGGTTGACAGTATATTTGAACTGTCCGAGGGTGGCATATTAAAGGAATATATCGGTGGTTATACCGACTATATCACAGCAGTCGAGGAGGAAAATAAGTCTTTATTGCCAAAGGCAAAGGAGCAAAAATCCTCGCAAGCGGGAATGCGTGATAAGCCTAAAAAACTCAAATTTACCTTCAAGGAACAGTTTGAGTATGATAGTATAGATGATGAAATTTCTGAACTTGAGCAACAAATTAATGATACCTCAAAAAAGATTGAAGAACAAGCAAGTAACTATGACATACTTACCGAATTACTCGAAAAAAAGGCTGAGTTGGAACAGGCGCTTGAAGAAAAAATGGACAGATGGACTTACTTGAACGACCTAGCAGAGAGAATTGAACAAGATAATGGTTAATTGCGATTATCAACCTCCCACACCCAAAACGCAGGATTAACTTTAACAAGAAAAACAGATGGAGAGTGCAAATGAGTATATTAAGTGTTGAAAATGTAAGTCATGACTTTGGGGGCAGACAAATCCTTCAAGATGCGTCGTTTCGCCTTTTAAAAGGAGAACATATCGGTCTAGTCGGTGCAAACGGCGAGGGTAAGACTACATTTTTGAATATAATTACAGGCAAGCTTATGCCTGACGAGGGCAAGATTAGCTGGTGCAAGCATATTACAACAGGCTACCTTGACCAAAACACCACCCTTGAAAAAGGAAATTCCATTCGTGACGTTTTACGAGGTGCATACAAGAATATGTACGAGCTGGAGCAGGAAATGCTAAAGCTATACGATAAGATGGCTGATTGTACCCAAGAAGAGCTTGACGCAATGATGGAAGAGGTTGGCGAGATTGGCGAAACCCTTGAGCATAGCGGGTTTTATACAATAGACTCAAAAATTGAGGAGTATGCAAATGGGCTGGGTATTGGTGAAATCGGGCTTGACCGTGATGTAAACGAGCTTAGCGGTGGGCAAAGAACAAAGGTATTGCTGACAAAGCTACTGCTTGAAAACCCTATGATTTTGATACTCGATGAGCCTACCAACTTTTTGGATGAAAATCATATATATTGGCTGACAAACTTCCTTAAAAATTATGAGAATGCCTTTATTTTGGTTTCCCATGACAATGAGTTTATGAATAACGTTGTCAATGTAATCTATCATATTGAAAATGCTGTGGTTACAAGATATACGGGGGATTATAATAAATTCCTTGAGATGTATGAATTAAAGAAGCTTCAACTGGAACAATCCTATGACAAGCAACAAAAAGAAATCCAAAGGCTAGAGGTTTTCGTAGCAAAAAATAAGGCAAGAGCAGCAACCGCAAATATGGCAAGGAGTCGTCAGAAAAAACTGGATAAAATGGACGTTATCGAGATGGGAAAAACTAAGGTTAAGCCAACATTCAGCTTTAAGGAGGCTCGCACCCCAGGTAAATATGTCATAGAGGCTACGGACTTGGTAATCGGATATGGTGAGCCACTTACAAAGCCACTAAATTTCCATGTGGAACGCAATAAAAAGATTGCAATCAAGGGTGTCAATGGACT
This sequence comes from Ruminococcaceae bacterium UBA866, assembly GCA_002295325.1. Lineage (GTDB taxonomy): Bacteria > Bacillota > Clostridia > Oscillospirales > Ruminococcaceae > Paludihabitans. The sequence goes on from DBGA01000064.1 coordinate 2,502, forward strand.
GGGAAAATCTACCCTTTTGAAAACACTTCTTGGAATTAATCCACCGATTGAAGGTAGCGTTCACCATGACCATTTTTTACAGGTTGGTTATTTCGAGCAGGAAGAAAGCAGTTCTACTAAAACTGCATTAGACGATGTGTGGGATGCGTTTCCTTCTATGACCATTGGTGAAGTAAGAAGTGCTTTGGCGAAATGTGGGCTTACCAACGAGCATATCACAAGCCAAATGCGAGTGCTTTCTGGTGGAGAAAATGCAAAGGTTAGACTTTGCAAGCTAATGATGTCAGAGGCGAATCTTTTGGTGCTTGATGAGCCTACAAATCACCTTGATGTTGACGCAAAAGCTGAACTTAAAAAGGCAGTTGCCGAGTTTAAGGGAACAGTTTTGCTTGTAAGCCATGAACCTGAATTCTATAATGATGTTGTAACTGATATTTGGAACGTAGAGGATTGGACAACAAAGGTTGTATAACGATTACTAAAAAATTAAAATAGGAATAGCAGTAGAGAATTTCTCTACTGCTATTTTTGGATGTAGGTTCATAAAAGGGTAATATTGACATACTATTGAAGGTGTGATACTGTTAAGCTAACAATTAAAATGAAAGGGTGTTATTTATGGATAATTTCGTTAAGCTGAGTGGCAAATTCGACAGCACAAATAAAACAAATAAGATTGCTTATTACAGCATTGCTCCAAAGGAAAACCCGATTGCAGTGTTGCAATTTTGCCACGGCATGGCAGAGCATTCAAAACGATATGAGGACTTTGGAAAGTTTTTGGCATCTAAAGGGATTGTATTTTGTATCACTGACCATTTGGGGCATGGCGAAAGCGTCGGCTCTGATGATGATTTAGGTTATTTCAACAAAAAAGACGGTTGGCGTAATCTAGTCGAGGATGCTGTGAAATTTACTGGAATTATGAAAGAACAATATAAAGACATTCCCTATTTCATTGGGGGACACAGCATGGGCTCATTTGTGGCACGTTCCTATATTTCAATACATAATGACCTTGTTGATGGTGCTTTACTTATCGGCACTGGAAATGCAACCCCACTCATTGCAGCAGGGACAGTTGTTGCAAAAACAATCGCACTGTTCAAAGGGGAGCGTTATAGAAGTAAATTGCTTGATAAGCTTTCCTTTAGTGGATATACAAAACGTATTGAGGGGGTAAGAACCTCGTCAGATTGGCTCTCTCGTGACACAAAACACGTTGACAAATACATAGCAGATCCACTTTGCGGATTTATCTTCACAGCTAGTGGTTTTAAAGACGTTTCCACGATGATGAGATTTGTATCGACAACACAATGGGCAGACAGTATAAAAAAAGAATTGCCAATTTTTTTGATAGCAGGTGCGGATGATCCTGTTGGTGAATATGGTGTCGGGGTAAAAAAGGTAAGCGAAATGCTAAAAAGCAGTGGGGTAAAAGATGTTACCCTTAAACTTTATGAGGATGGACGTCACGAAATTTTAAACGAAACAAATTATAAGGATGTCTATTCGGATATCGCTGAGTGGCTAGAATTAAAAACAAAATAAGCAAAGTAAGCAAAGTAAGCAAAATATCTGTATATACTTTGCGAAATACCTTCGCGATTACTATAGTTTTTCGTAAAGTATAGTTACTTAACAAAAAATAAATAGAATATATTACCATATTTTTACTATTTTTACTTGAATTTGTAATAATAATAGTATATAATTATATTAATAAATGGCAAACCTATGGAAACATAGGGACGCAAAGCCAGGGATCTAAGCCTTTTGGGTATGATAGCCGGTTGCAATAATTCTAACACTATGTAAATAGTGTCAGATGAACCGTTTTGCTATGATACAGCAAAGCGGTTTTTGGCGTATCTTAATCAAGGCTATTAGCTTTTAAATATAATATTGTTTGATTTAGCTATCGTACGTATTCAAACTAATTGTAATGGTTAGTATAAAAAGCGGGAGGTTTTGTCGTGGATGCAGAGTTAAAGTTACGTGAATTGAAAGATTTGGTAATGAATATTCAAGGTGGTATACAAATCTGCAATTTTGATGAAGACCTCACAATTTTATACGTAAACAATGGGTTTTGTGATTTAATTGGATATCATTGTGACGAACTGCAAAGATTATTTGATAACCAACACATTCGCTTATTGTCTGAATCTGAGGTTGTACCATTTAAAGTAAGCATGAAAGAACAATTGAAAAAATCAAATACATTTACGATTGAACACCAAATGAGAAGAAAAGATGGCTCTCTCATTTGGGTGCTTAATAAGGGCGTTTTGATTAAAACCGAAAATGGCGAAACTCATATACAATGTGTGATGACCGACATTACTGACCATAAAAAAGTTTTGGAGGAACTTAACACAAGAAAATATGAAATTGAAATGTTGACAAATAACGTAGAGGTGGCAATTATAAATTGTACCCTTACCGACGAATGGATAATTAACTATGCAAATGCGGGGTTGTTTCGCTTAATTGGGTATACAAGAGATCAATTTCGAGAGCAATTTCAAAATTCATTCAGTGCAATCGTTCACCCAGATGATCGCATACGACTGCATAAAGATGTGATGGAACAGCTTGAGGATAAGGGTCATAGCAAGAATGTGTATAGATTGTTAAAACAAGATGGCACTTGTGTTTGGGTGTTAGAGCAAGGAATTAAAGTAGTAAATTTAAATGGAAAACTTGAATTTCATGGTGTTCTTACAAATATTACTCAAGAGGAACAAAACAGACAGCTATTGATGCTTAAAAATGAAGAGCTTTTGTTAAGTGAAAAACGATATGCAATTGCAATGGAAAACTCAGAGGATATCATTTTTGATTATATCATTGCAACAAAAGAGATTTATTTCAACACAACAGCGCTAAGAAAATTTAAAATAAAAGATTTTGCAGATAAACAAATTGAAGGGTTTATAAACGGTGGGGCTATTCACCCCAACAGCGTTGATAGCTTCAGAAAAATGTTTGAAAAGATTGACCAAGGCGTCAGTTTTTTGAGTTGCCATGTTACGGGAATTATGGATGGCGGGCAAGAGGTTTTGTTTGAAGTTTCTCTAACAAGTGTGGCGGATGAGAAGGGCAATCATATTCGTGCCATTGGTGTAATTAGAAATATCAATGAAAAAAGAATGTTGCAAAGAGAAAAGAAATATCGCAAAGCAATGACAGCAGATATGCTATTTACAACCGAACTCAATATTACTCAAGATATTATTGTAAATAGAAACGATGTCTGGGCTAAATCTTTGAATATTCCCTACTTTAACAAGCTTTCTGATATGGTTGATTATATGTGTGCAAACCTAATCCATCCTGACTATGAGGAAGTATTTAGAAATTTTTATGACAAGGAAACAATTACCTCCTCCTTTTTAAGTGGGAAAACTCAGATTACGGTGCAATATCGTAGGAAAGAGGCAGATAACCTCTATGCTTGGGTTGAAAGCATCATGAGCATCATTTCTGACGATATAACAAACAACATAAAGGCTCGATTATATATTAAAGTCATCAATGAACAAAAGGATAAGGAGATAAAATCACTCGAAGAAAAGCGTTTTTATGAGGCTATGCTTTCTAATACTGCAATTGTGTATGAAGTGAATGTTACAAAGGATTTGTTTATTCGAGGCAATGAGTATTGGGATAAATTATTTGGCATTGAACATACATCTAACTACACGCAGATGATTAATATTGCCATAGAAAAGGTAGCTCATCCCGATGATAAACAAATGCTTAAAGGAACGATAGCGAGAGAAAGTGTTTTGCAAGGGTTTGCGAGCGGTGATAGCAAAGTTTACTTTGAATATCGCAGGATTGATGAGTTTGGCGAGTATATTTGGATGTCTTGTGATGCACATCTATTTGTTGACCCCATTTGCAATGACATTAAAGCTTTTGTATATCTTCAAGATATCAACGAAAAGAAAATAAAACAGCTAGACCTGCTTTATAAGGCAGAACATGATGGTTTGACTGGATTTTATAATAAGGTTACAGTTGAAAAATTGGTTGAACAATATCTTTTGAGTGATGAGGGCAAGGCTGGAAAGCACGCATTTTTTATTTTTGATATTGATTATTTTAAATTCATCAACGATAACTTTGGACACGCATTTGGTGATGTTATTTTGTCAAGGATAACACAAAAAATGAGGGATTTATTTCGTGATGTCGATATTCTAGGACGAATAGGTGGCGATGAATTTATCGTTCTTATGAAGAATATTCCAAGCAATAAGTCTGCGCTTTCAAAGGCAAATGAGATATGCAATGTGGTGAGAGAAACCTATACCAAAGAGGGCAAGGAATACCATATCTCTGTGAGTATTGGGGTTGCTATATATAGCACTGACGGAACTACATATGGCGAGTTATATCGCTGTTCTGATGCTGCCTTGTATCAAGCAAAAGATCAGGGGAAAAATCAGTTTTGTCTTTATACTGCTGGTATGGATCCTCAAATTTGCGATGTAGAAAAAATTAACGAGTCAGAATTTATTGAGAGAAAATCTTTTGAAAAAAATATTAGCGAATATGTTTTCCGAATATTATATGAATCGAAAGATAAAAAAACCGCAATTAATGCAGTTTTAGGGTTGATTGGACAACAGTACAAGATAAGCAGGTCTTATATTGTAGAGCAATCTGAGGACGGCTCGTCTATGGAAAGTACGTTTGAATGGTATGCCTCAGAAAGTGTTCCTCGCATCAAAGAAATACAAGATCTTACATGCACATTGCCTAAGGATCACAAGGAAAACTTCAATGAAAGTGGAATGTTTTATCTTTGTAGTTTGAATAAGCCAACACAAGAGTTTCAAAATAAAATTAGTGATGACAAAATTAATACAATGTTACAGTTTGCAATCGTTAAAAATAATGTATTTGGTGGTTTTGTGGGATTTGACAAGTGCGATTGTACCAGAAGTTTAAGCAAAGAAGAGATGACAGACCTTAGAAATGTGGCTAATGTTTTGGGTGTGTTTGTTGCTAAAATGAGGATTGCTGCAATCAACGAAAAGAGAAAAAATGTAATACTTTCTCTTACCAATGCACTTGGTAACTATGCATATATTGTCGATAAAGAGAAGTATAAGTTGTTATTCTTTAATGACACAATAGGTAAGATTGCTCCCAATGCAAAAGTCGGTGATTGCTGCTACAAAGCTATTTTTAATCGGGATAGTCCTTGTGAGGCTTGCCCAATGAATGGTGTTGAGCTACAAGAACACCAAGATAATCGTAGAGAAGTCTACTTTAAAAATCTTGGTGTCTGGTTAAAGATATCCTCTTCAAGAATTGAGTGGATTGATGTCAAAGATGCTTTCTTAATAAATGGTATAGATATCACTGAATACAAACAATAAAATTAAAAGCAACTTGTCATTTTTGACAGGTTGCTTTTTGTTGAATAATATTCCAATTTAACGTATAATAGAACTTAGAAAATAATCTATGCGATAAAACTACTCGATTGATTCAATTAGGGAAGGAAATAAATGAATGAACCAACAAAAAAGGGGGCGTAGTGCAATCATTACGCTTAGTGTCATAAGCGTTTTGCTCTGCTCTGCATTGATAGTGACAATTGTATCTTTTATAAGCTACAAAAAGAGCGTAACAATTCCAGTAGATGCACCGATAAATGTAGAGTTGCCAGAGGAAGAAGTTGTCCCAATGGAAACCCTCAAAGCGTATGCACAACAGTACAACGTGAGTGCAGAGTTTTTGCAACGTTTTTTCGATGATGTCATTGTTTATAAGGGTGACGACGGAATTGTATATGCACCAATTGACGAAAAGCTACCCAAAAATTCCTATGACTTTGATAACCTAGTCCGTGTAGATGGCGAGATACAATACCATGAAAATGGTGTTTCTACAGGGATAAAGGGGATTGACGTGTCAAAATATCAAGGTGATATTGAATGGAAAAAAGTAAAGGCTGATAATGTCGATTATGCAATCATACGCTTAGGGTATCGTGGGTATGAAACTGGAAAGATATTGCTTGATGAATATTATGAGAAGAATATCAAGGGGGCTATTGATGCAGGAGTAAAGGTCGGTGTCTACTTCTTTTCACAGGCAATCACAGTAGAGGAAGCCATTGAAGAGGCGGATATGGTGCTAGAATACATAAAGGATTATGATATTACTTACCCAGTGGTTTTTGACGCGGAAGAAATGCTAGGAGAGTCTGTTCGCACTAACACCTTGACTACAACGCAACGTACCGATATCACCCTTGCATTTTGCGAGAAAATCAAGGCTGCAGGCTATAAACCTATGATTTACGCAAACATAAAGTGGTTTGTTGCACAACTTGATATGTCACGCTTAACCGAGTATGACAAGTGGTTTGCCCAGTATTTTAAATCCCCTTTTTTCCCATATGACTTTCATATGTGGCAGTATACTGCAAAAGGAAAAGTGGACGGTATCAAAGGTGATGTCGATTTGAATATTGGGTTTAAAGACTATTCCCTGGGGAGTTAACAACAAAGCAAAAAGCAGGTCGTAAGACCTGCTTTTGTTATTTGGCATTTTAGCTTTGTTCACTAATTATTTTAGAGATTTGAAACAGTTGGTCACTTGATTCCCCAGATAAACTCCAGTATTCAATCTTTCCGTCTTTATCACCTCTTGCTTTGCCCGTGATGATAAGTTCAGTCATCGCTGAATCGGGTTTTCCGTAAGAGGTAGTAACGTAAAAATCATATTGATTATTCGCCTTATCCTTGACCATCTCAACGCTTTGAACTTTCAATTTATATTCTGTACCTATACCAAAACCACAAAATGTGTACCACTTTCTTTTAAAAGACTCGTATCCATCTGGGGTAAAATATCTTGGAAGATTTTCATCTATCCCTGTGGTGATATCAGGAAGATTTGCATCAATCAATGGTTTTTCCGCTGCTCTAAAAACATCATCAAGATACTTGTCGGGCATAACAAAGATATAGTTTGAAACAGCTTTCAGATTTTTTTCAAAAACAATATTAGGACGTATGAATTTAATACAAATGCCAATTCCCAACGCAAGACATAAAATCACATAAATGCATAAAAAAAGTATCTTTTTATTTTTAGCTAATTTAAGCTTGTTTTCCATAATGTTATCCAATCTATCATAAATTATCTTGACACTGTTAGTATACAGGTTATATAAGAAAAAGTCAATATTTTACTGTAAATTTATAGAAAATACATCTTGCCAATTGTTTTTGTTGCAACAAAGTCTACCCCTAAGCCTAAAATATTCCCTAAAACGACATCACCAATCTTCACAGGAGCTTGCATTGTTACATCGTTTAACAATTTCATCGCATTTGTGATTTTGCCCTTGGGAATATCTTTATTCGTTTTGACTGGCAAGCGAGGAAGTGATGCACCAACTATGCGAACCGTAGAGGTGAGAACTCTGGTCGGATTTGTAAGCTCTTTTTTTCCATAAACCACACCCTTTTGACAGGAATGACCCGTCACTGCGTAACCATTTTCCTCATCCACTTTAAGACGACACCCCTTAGGGCAGACAATACAGATTAAATCAGTCATTTTCTTCACCTACCTTAGCAATAGAGATTGTAATTTTACCCTCTTTCACCTTAGAAAACATTGCCTTTGGGAAGATGACCTTTTCCATTTCACCCGGAGCCATATGCTCACGTTTAAAGCGAGCAAGCACTTCGCAACCCGAGGATATTCTAATCTCAACATCCTTATAAACGAAGTTGACACGAAAGAATATCTCAACAAACTTCTCGATATTTTCACATCTTATCCGTTGTGGAACGGTATAGGTAACGGCGTTTCCATTTTCCACTTCAATGCTGTCAGAGTGCATTTTTCCATGTAGTGCAAACTTTGCGGCTGCTTTTCCTGCACGTTGACTTTCAGAGGTTACAAAGTCAACCAAATCATGCACATGAACCACGTTACCACTCGCAAAGATACCCTCTACACTGGTTTCCATATTTTCATAGACGATAAGTCCGTTTGTGCGAGAGTCAATCGCAAGCCCTGCTTGGCGAGAAAGCTCATTTTCGGGAATTAATCCCACAGAAAGTAGGACGGTGTCACAGTCAAAGAGTATCTCCGAGCCGGAAATCGGCTTGCGATTTTCGTCTACCTTTGAAACGACAACCTGTTCAACTCGCTTATCGCCACGAATTTCAGTGATTGTGTGTGAGAGATAAAGTGGAATATTGTAATCCTCAAGGCATTGCACAATATTACGGTTTAACCCATTGGAATAGGGCATAAGTTCGATTACTCCAAGCACCTCAGCACCCTCAAGCACCATGCGACGAGCCATGATAAGTCCGATATCGCCACTGCCTAAAATGAGCACACGCTTGCCCACCATATATCCCTCAATGTTGACATACAGTTGTGCTGTACCTGCGGTAAATACACCCGAGGGGCGAGTACCCGGAATTCCGATTGCGCCACGGGTACGCTCACGGCAACCCATAGTCAGCACGATTGACTTTGATTCTAGTGTCATATATCCATTTCTTTTGTTCATAGCGTGAATGGTTTTGTCTTTTGAAATATCCAAAACCATGGTGTCGAGCATAACCTCAATTCCAGTGTCGGATAGTTGCTTGATAAAACGGTCAGCATATTCAGGGCCTGTTAGTTCTTCCTTAAAATAGTGCAACCCAAATCCGTTGTGAATGCATTGGTTTAGAATTCCCCCAAGCTCATGGTTCCGCTCTAAGATGAGGACTTTTTTTGCACCATTTTTATTCGCCTCTAGTGCAGCGGCAAGCCCAGCGGGGCCTCCTCCTACAACAATTACATCATACATCAAGCACACCCCCTTTTGTAACTCCTGTGATAATGCCCATGCCCTTACGATCAAGTGGAACTTCTGCAAGTGGAATATTCAACTCTCGAGCGATAATTTGTTGCACACGCGCCCCGCAAAAACCACCTTGACAGCGCCCCATACCAGAGCTACATCTACGCTTAATTCCATCTATCGAGGACGGAACAATTTCACGGTGCAAAGCGTCCACAATTTCTCCTTCGGTGATTGTTTCGCAACGACAAACAATCGCTCCATACAATGGGTTTTGCTTGATTGCAGATGTACGCTCTTCATCATTAAGATGCTTGAATCGTAAAATTTCACGAGTATCAATAAAGTCATCTTTCTCTATGAGTTCTAGTCCTGATTTTTGTAACATTTCTATGACATCAAGAGAAATAGCAGGCGCAGAGGAAAGCCCGGGTGACTTCATACCTGCAATATTGAAAAACCCCTTTTGAGTTTTTGATTCGCCGACGATAAAATCTTCTTCTTCGGTTAAAGCACGCAACCCAGCAAAGTTACGAATAGACTCTCTAAAATTGATAGATGGGACTGATTTTACAGCCATTCTTTTCACAAATTCTTGTCCAAGGGAAGTAGTGCTGACATCATCATTTTGTGATGGGACAGCGTTGGGGCCAACAATTAAGTTGCCGTCAACAGTTGGCGCAACAAGCACACCCTTGCCGTTATGGTCTGGGCATTGGAAGATGATATGGGAAACCAAACCTCCTTGATTTTTGTCAAGCAGATAATATTCTCCCTTGCTTGGTGTGATTGTAAACTTATGCTCGTCTACCATATCGTTTACTTCATCAGCAAAGATACCCGCCGCATTGACTACAAATTGAGCCTCGATTGTTCCTTTGTTTGTCTGCACTATAAAATGGTTGTCTGATTTTTCAATTGAAAGCACCTTTGTATTTAACTCGACTTTTTCTCCGTTTTTGACAGCGGTTTCAGCCATAGCAATTCCTAAATTCCAAGGGCTAACGATAGCGGCTGAGGGTGCATATAGTGCTGCTGTGACATCAGGATTTAGATTTGGCTCAAGTATTAATGCTTCCTCGCCTGAAAGTAGCTGTATGTCGGGTACTCCGTTCTTTAGCCCTTGATTATAGAGTTTATGTAGGTTTTGTTCCTGCAATTCACCCAGTGCAATTACCAATGAGCCAACCTGTTTATATGGCACATCTAGCTTTTTACAGAGCTTTTCAATCATTGCATTTCCCTCTACATTATATTTTGCCATTTTTGTATTAGGCAGTGGGTCATACCCTGCGTGGATAATCGCACTGTTTGCTTTGGTTGTACCAACACAAATATCATTCTCTTTTTCTAAAAGCAGAGCACTAACTTGATAGCGACTAAGCTCGTAAAGGAGCGAGCAACCACAAATTCCTCCACCAATTATTAAAACGGAAACCATGAAAAATGCCTCCAATCTTTCTTTTGCACGCAAAAAGAGCAAGCAAGATAAGCCCACGAAACGTAGGCTATCTTTGCTTGCTCTCAAACTCTAAGCAAATATATAGTATATTATATGTATAGCATACCACTTTTGATGAATATTTTCAAGTAAATTTCAAAAATAAACCAAACACCAAAATTTCCAATTGACACAGTTCTAGTTTTATGTTAGCATAAAGCTAATATAGAAACGTTGCGGAGTGTAGAGTGATGCAATAAAGCTACGGCTTTATTGGGTTGCTCTTTTTTGATTGAAAATAGTGTTATAACGAAAGGCTGATGTGGCTCTATGGAAAAAAAATATATCATTGCCCTTGACCAAGGGACTACAAGCTCTAGGTGTATTGTATTTGACAAGGATCAGAATATTCTATCGGTTGCACAAAAGGAGTTTCCACAAATTTATCCCAAAGCTGGCTGGGTTGAACACAATCCGACCGACATTTATGTGTCACAGTATAGCGTTATGATTGAGGCATTGACTAAGATGTCGGTTGACCCACATGAGGTGGCTGGGATTGGAATTACCAATCAGCGTGAAACCACATTGGTATGGGATAAGGAAACGGGGTTGCCAATTCACAACGCAATCGTGTGGCAATGCCGTCGCACAGCTGATATCTGCGAGGAACTAAAAAAGGACACAAATTTTGTTTCCTATATCAAGGAAAACACAGGACTTTTGGTGGATGCCTATTTTTCTGGTACTAAAATAAAGTGGATTTTAGACAATGTTGAGGGCGCTCGTGAAAAAGCAGAACAGGGAAAACTGCTGTTTGGAACGGTAGATACTTGGCTGATTTGGAGGCTTACAAACGGAAAATCTTATGTGACTGATTATACAAATGCATCAAGAACAATGCTGTTTAACATTAAAACGTTAGAATGGGACGACCATATTTTGAATGCTTTAGGAATTCCAAAATCAATGCTACCACGAGTTTGCAACAGCTCTGAAATTTATGGAACAACAAATATCAGTGGTGCAGATATTCCGATTTGCGGAATTGCAGGCGACCAACAAGCGGCATTGTTTGGGCAAACTTGCTTTGAAAAGGGCGATGTAAAAAACACATATGGAACAGGCAACTTCATCTTGATGAACACTGGTGGCGAGCCAATTCAGAGTAAAAACGGATTGATTACAACCATAGCCTACGGTTTGGAGGGCAAGGTTACCTATGCACTTGAGGGCAGTGTTTTCGTCGGTGGTGCTGTATTGCAGTGGCTACGTGACGAAATGCGATTTTATACCTCTGCACCAGATGCAGACTATTTTGGAAACAAAGTCAAGGATTCGCAAGGGGTCTATTTCGTGCCGGCATTCACAGGGCTTGGCGCACCTCACTGGGATATGTATGCACGAGGCTCAATCTTTGGGCTAACTAGGGGCACCGGAAGAAACCACATCATTCGTGCAGCACTAGAATCGATAGCCTACCAATCCAAAGATGTGGTTGATGCAATGATGGCAGATACGGGGCTGCTAATCAATGAAATTAAGGTAGACGGTGGTGCAAGTATCAGCGATATTATTATGCAATTTCAAGCTGATATTACAATGAAAACCCTAAGACGCCCAATTGTGCGAGAAACAACTGCACTTGGTGCAGCCTATCTTGCGGGGCTTGCGGTTGGCTTTTGGAAGGATTTAGATGAAGTGAAAAACCATTGGAGCATTGATAAAGTATATTCTCCACAGATGGAAGAGGAAAAACGTAATAGCCTGCTAAAGGGTTGGAAAAAGGCAGTGGCTTGTGCGAAAATGTTCGGCTCAGATGAGATTTTATAGAAAAATGGGTATGGAAACAGGAGTTGCAATAAAATGCAACTCCTGTTTATTTTGTAGGGGCAGGCCTTGTGTCTGCCCGTTCTTTATACACAACAAATTTATGTGGTAGGGTTTATTCATATCGTCTGACATCAGCCACAACAATACCCAAAATTGTAACCTCGTCAAAAATCATATCTTCCATATCGTCATTTTCGGGGTGCAGTCTGAACTGTCCGTTTTCCTTGTAAAACCGTTTCACAGTTGCCTCACCCTCAATCATTGCAACCACAATTTGCCCATTGCGAGCGACAGGACTTCTTCGCACAATGATGATATCGCCCTCTAAAATGCCGACATTTATCATGCTATCCCCTGACACTGTGAGTGCAAATAGGTCGCTTTGGTCACCCTTAAACCCTGAATAGGAAATATAACCTTCAATATCGTCAATGGCTGTGATTGGATTTCCTGCGGCAACATTGCCCAAAATTGGAACATCTGCTTTCACATCAGTTGAGATTGTGATGGTTTTTCGCTTGTTATTCATACGGGATATTAACCCCTTTTGCTCAAGCTCGATCAAGTATTTATGTACAGTAGAGGTGGATTTTATCCGCAAAGCATCGGTGATATCACGAATGCTGGGCGGAGCACCATTTGCAATCTCAGCCTTAATATATTCAAAAATTTCCCTTGATAAATCGTTCATTATGTTTAGGCTTTTGCCCATACCCCCTTACATAGATTTATTCTGCTAGTTTTAATTATACCCTGTAAATCCCCAATTGTAAATTAGATTTTGTTTATACAATCCTCAGCAACCACCAAATTTATCTGTCCTTTATCAATCATTGCTTGGGTTGCGTGTAAAATGCCAAGCTTACCGCTGTTATAGGTGATCCCCCCCTGTAGCCATGCGGCATAGGGTTCTCTCAGTGGTGCATCGGCTGAAAGCTCGATAGATGCTCCCATTGTAAACGCACCTGCCGCCATGATAACCTCGCTTTCATAGCCAGGCATATCCCATGGCTCCGGAGTTACAAAGCTGTCAACTGGTGAGCCTTTTTGTATCCCTTGACAAAACGAAACAAGGCTTTCCTTGTTTTTTAGCTCGATTGCAGCGATGATATCAGTTCTATATGCGTCAAATTCAGGATAGACCTTGTAGCCTAGCATATCGTAAAGGCATAGCGCAAACACCGAAGTTTTGATTGCGTTTGCAACAACCGATGGCGCAAAGAAAAGCCCCATGAACATTCCTCTTGATTGGTCAAGGGTGCACCCTACCTCCTTGCCCATGCCAACGCAGGTTAATCGATAGGAGCAGAGTTCGACCAAGTCTTTTCTGCCGGCGATATAGCCACCGGTTTGGGCAATTCCGCCCCCAGGGTTTTTAATCAGTGAGCCCACAATTAAGTCAGCACCAACTGCTGTAGGTTCGGTTTTTTCCACAAATTCGCCATAGCAATTGTCAACCATTACAATGGTATCGGGGTTCACTTCACGAACTATCTTAATTAACTCACCAATTCTTTCAACAGTCAGCGACTCTCGCAGTGAATAACCCCTCGAGCGTTGAATATAGCAAACCTTTGCATCTGCAACAGATTGTTTTATCCCGTCAAGGTCGGGTGTTCCGTCCTCTAGCAAATCAACTTGTCCATATGAAACGCCAAAGTCTTTCAGCGAGCCGTTGCCCTCTCCACGAATACCGATGACTTCTTCCATGGTATCGTAGGGTTTGCCTGTCAAACTGACAATCTTGTCGCCTGTGCGAAGAACACCAAAAAGTGCAACTGTTAAAGCGTGTGTTCCCGAAACAAAGTTGTGGCGCACAAGTGCGTCCTCTGCACCGACTGCCCTTGCAAAAACCTCGTCAAGCACTTCTCTGCCTCTGTCGCCATATCCATAGCCTGTGCTACCTGCAAAGTGGCTTTCGCTGACTCTGCAATGGGTGAATGCTTCAAGCACTTTTGCTTCATTATATTCAGAAATTTCCTCAATTCGTGCAAAGGAAGCAGAACATTTTTGTTCTGCTTTTTTGCTCAAGGAAATTAAATTTTCATCAAAATGAAAGAATTTGTTATCCATGATTTCTCCTTTTATGGGGGGGTATTCATTGGTATTGCATTCTTGTAGGGGCAGACCTTGTGTCCGCCCCTAGGCGACCACAGAGAGTTGCCCCTACAGGGTTTGTACGTATTAAATTAATTATGTAGCTTTTACCCGTTTATCTCTCGTAATAATACCATTTGTCTACCAGTGTAAAGCCAATTTTTTCGTAGAATTTGTCGCTGATTTTATCTTGGCTTAACAGCATGATTTCTTTTGTATTTGGGGTTTGGCTTGCAATATGATAAAGCATTTGTCTAGCTAATCCCTTGCCACGTTCCTGCTCGATTGTTGCAAGTTGCGCAATCATAATCGTGCCATTGTCATTAAGGTAGGCAGTTGCCGAACAAACGCCCTGATAGGTGTATATTCTTGACATATCATGCCTTATTCTGTGGGATAAATCAGTATACCATCGTTTATATGTTGTGGAGTTTATACTATGAGTAAACACTTTTGAGAGCAACTCATAGCCAATTTGAATTTCATTCGACACATCTGGCAAACAAACATCTTCCCATTTATTAAGGGCATATGTATTTCCAATTTCCACAGTATAGCCATTCAAATTCAACGGAAATTCAGACAAAACAGAGTTTACCGTAAGTGCTAAAAACTCTGACACTTCATCAATATAGCTTTCATCTTTGATGTAAACCACAGCGAAATTATCCTGTGCACAGATTAAAATATCACCTGCTTCATCTGCAAAAAAGCTGATAAAATTTCTGCCCACACCATAGGCTTTAAACAGTGCCTTTATCCTTAAAGCACTCGCTCCCCTAGACTGATTTTGCTCGATAAGTGCCCTGTCGTTATAATCTAACAGCCTTATCATATGTTACCAACGGCATTTGCAAGTTCCCTTGAAATATCGCAAACTGCCTGTACATCAGATTTATCCACCATATTTGATGGAGAATGGATATACTTGCTTGGAATTGATACTGCAATTGTGCGAACGCCTTTGCCAGAAACGTGGATTGCACCAGCATCGTTGCCACCTGAAATCATGGTTTTTGTCTGCACTTTGATATTTTTTTCCTCTGCAAGCTTAAATGCCAAATCAAAAAGCCCTTTGTCATAGATTGTGTGGTGGTCCATATAGCTGATAACCGCACCCTCGCCAACAACTGACACACGTTTTTCACCGGTTACACCCGAAACGTCACCGCTTGCAGTTGTTTCAACAATAATTGCAATATCGGGTGAGATTGTGTGTGCTGCAACAGTTGCACCACGAAGACCTACTTCCTCTTGGGTTGAGAACCCAAAATATGTGTCAAACTCAAGGTCTGATTTCATAATCTCAATTAAAATTGCACAACCTGCTCTATCGTCAATCGCCTTTGCTATGATTGAATTTGAGCCAACTTCCTTGTAATCTCCAACAAAGGAAATGCTATCGCCAAGGTTAATATGTTTTAGGGCATCTTCCTTGTCGGTTGCTCCTATATCAATTAAAAGCTTGTCAACTTCAACTGCTTTTCCACGCTCGTCAGCCTCTTGCATATGAACTGCCTTTGTGCCGATGATACCCTGTACATTCTCGCCGATAACCACTCTTCTGCCAAGGATAACCTTAGGGTTGATGCCACCAACTGTAGCAAAACGCACAAACCCCTCTGAGGTTACAGCAGTTGCAATCATACCAACCTCGTCAGTATGAGCAGACAGCATAATTTTATTTTTAGGGGTAGATTTGCCCTTTTTAAACGCAATTACGTTGCCAATATTGTCGATATGTGCAGAAGTTGCGATATCTTTAATCTGCTCCATAATTTCGTTTGCAACGAGGTTTTCTCTGCCTGAAATGCCATTAATTTCACATAGTTTTTTTATATTATCGAACATTATATTTCCCCCACAATCTGTATAAATTCAGCCATTAATTTTGCTGTTTCCTCGATGTCACACAAAGCAACCTGCTCTATTGGCGAGTGCATATATTTGAGTGGAATTGACAGTAGGCTTGTACGAACACCTGCTTTTGTAAGGAAAATCTCTTCTGCATTTGTGCCTGTTGAGCGTCCACCCATAACCTCGATTTGATACTTGATTTCTTTTTCTTTTGCGATAGCTACCAGCTTGTCGGAGAAGGTTTTATCCAAGGTTGAGTGATAGCCAATCATAACGCCCTCACCCATTTTGCCACATTTGTGCTCCACAGCATCAGGTGTAAACGCAAAGCTAACGTCAACCGCAATCGCCATATCTGGGGAAGCGGTGTAGCTTGCAACCTTTGCACCCTGTCCGCCAACTTCTTCACGAGAGCTAAACTGAACAGCAACGTTGACTGGAAGGTCTTTGCCTTTTAGCAATTCAAGTGCCTCTAAAATAGCACAAACCCCTGACCTGTCATCCATTGCTTTACAGCTTACTCTGTCATTTAGCATCTCGACAAACTCAGATGGAATTGTGATTTTGTCGCCTAGAGATATGTATTCTAGTGCAGTTTCCTTGTCATATCCAACGTCGATAAACATATCGGTAATTTCAGCAATTTTATTTGCATCATCTTTTGATTCAAGGTGAGGTGGTTTTGAGCCTACAACACCGACAATGTCCTTTTTACCATGGATTGTGACAATCTGTGCAGAAAGCAGACGACGGTCAATTCCTCCACAGTTTGCAAATTTAACAAAGCCTTTGTCATCAATCGCAGTGACAACCATACCTATTTCGTCAATATGTGCGTCAAGGAGGATTGTTTTTGCGTCCTTGTTGCTTGATTTTATCATGCCAACTACGTTGCCAAAGTGGTCGATTGATACGTCCTTTGTGTAGTTTAATAGCATTTTTGCTGCTACATTTGAGGCTTCATTTTCAAGCCCCGAAACACCAGTTGCAAGGCAGAGTGCCTTTAGGTTTTCTTTCATTCTATCCATTTTCATTTTTCCTTTCATATTGAGGTGGGTGTATCGGCGGGCGGTGNNGTTTAATTACATTGAGTGGTATTGTAGGGGCAGTCCTTGTGTCTGCCCGTTCGTTATCCGCAACAAATCGTTCCGATTGACGGGTGATTGGTGGGCGGTCACTCCTACGCCATTCCCTCTAAAATTTTCTTGAAATGTTGACCTCGTTGCTCGAAGTTTTTGTATAAATCAAAGCTTGCAGAGGCTGGGCTTAAACTTACAATGTCACCCTCAACCGCAAGTTTTCTTGCAGTTTCTACTGCCTCTTCAAGGGTATTCACATTGACAATTTGCAACTCACTGCCCATAAATTTATCACAGCACCGCACTGCCTCTTCAATCTTTTGGGCAGTTGCACCAAGCAAAATTAGGATTTTCACCCTCTCGCAAAGCACTGGTGCCAATGGCTCATAGGGAATTTTTTTGTCGTAACCCCCAGCAATAATAATCAGCCTTTGGTCAAACGCATTTAACCCTGCAATGGTTCTTGTTGGGCTGGTTGCAATGGAATCGTTATAATAGCGAACCCCGTCAATGGTTTTTACATACTCAATGCGGTGTTCTACGCCACCAAACTGGGTTGCAACCTGAATGATTGCCTCATCGCCAACCTCACCGTTTACAGCGGCGATTGCACCAAGATAGTTTTCAACATTATGCATACCCGGCAGTTTAATCTCGCTCTTATGCAAAATTTTATTTTCAACGGAATTTTGCACTCTTACTAGATAGCCATCTTTATCAAGATAAGTTCCGTTATAAGGTGCAGATTTGATTGAAAAGTAGCAATCCTCTCCACGAATTAGGTGAGCAAGCTTGAAGGTTTCCTCATTGTCCATATTCAAAACGGTACGTGAAAACGCATTTTGGTGCGCAATCAAATTTACCTTAGCCGAAATATATTCCTCCATGTCCTTATGAACATCAAGGTGATTTGGTGCAATATTTGTAATCACAGCCACATCTGGCGAGCGGCGCATAGAAATCAGCTGAAAGCTCGAAACTTCAACCACGCAAATGTCTCCCTCGTTAATTTCCTCAACGATAGGCAGCAATGCCTTGCCGATATTTCCACCAACATGGACAGTTTTACCCTGTGCCTTTAACATTTCGCCAATGAGGGTGGTTGAGGTGGTTTTTCCATCTGAGCCAGTAACTCCGTAAATCTTACAAGGGCAAATTTCAAAAAACACTTCCATTTCACTTGTAATGATAACGCCGTTTCTTCTTGCCTCGGTCAGTTTATCAGACAAAAAATAAAGTCCGGGTGTTCTGAAAATGATGTCAAAGTCATTTAGACTTTCAAGATAGTCCTGCCCCAGCAAAAACTTTGCAGATAAAGACTTGAGGGTTTCATATTGCTCCCCCAAATCAGCAATTTCTCTTTTATCCAAAACTGTAACGTCTATGCCTTTTTTTAGCAGTAGGCAAATCAAATCAAAATGGCTTACTCCAAGTCCGATAATGCCGACCTTTTTGTCCTTTAAACTCTTAAAAAATTCTACTCTATTCACTAGGCTGTCACTCCTTAAAAAAATTCTAACTTATACTATTATACTAAGCATTTTTGTAATTATCAAGAACCTATGCTAATATAGTTTAAGATGCTTGTTGTAGGGGGGATTCTATCTCCGCACTCGGGTTGCATGATATGCAACCCCTACAGCCCAATTCGCCTTTTTTGAAAGTGTAGAGCATAAAACTTGCAAAAAACCACAATTAACCAGTTGTGATTAAATGACTAAAATAAAAATAGCTAAACAATCAAACCCACATCTAAATGAGTATGGTTAAAAGGTAAAAAATAGTAGTGTACCGCCCGTTTTTCTTGCAAAGGCAAGGATAAAATGCTACTATTAAACCTAAGATGCTTTTACAGTTTAATCGGAAAAATTTATTAAAACTGTCGATTATTGCTTCTGTTAAAGCTGCTGGTATTTCTTTTGTAAAAATCAAAAAATGAAACGAAAGGGGTCAAGATTATGAGTAAAACAAATCTCATCTTACCCGAGGGTTACTCCTCGTTATTAAACATTCTGGACACTGAAATCGCGATTAAAACTGTAAAAGATGGTTTTGAGCGAAATCTCTCAAAGAACTTAAATTTAACAAGGGTATCAGCACCACTATTCGTTAGCGAAAACTCAGGCTTAAATGATGATTTAAACGGAGTTGAACGTGCTGTTAGTTTTGACATAAAAGATATTGGCGAGAATGTAGCAATTGTTCATTCCCTTGCGAAATGGAAACGCTTGGTGCTAAAACGCTATGGCTTTGAAAGCGATAAAGGGCTTTATACCGATATGAACGCAATCAGACGTGACGAGGAACTTGACAATCTCCATTCAGTTTATGTTGACCAATGGGATTGGGAAAAAATCATCACAGCTGACACCAGAAACTTTAATAACCTCAAAGCGACTGTTCGTGACATTGTATCTGCTTTGGTTGAAAGCGAGGCTGCACTAAACAAAAAGTTTCCACAACTGAAACCATTTATCTGCCCTGAGGTGTTTTTTATCACTTCACAGGAGCTACTTGATACATATCCAACCCTTACCCCAAAAGAGCGTGAGGACGCAATCACAAAAGAGCACAAAACTGTTTTCATCATGCAAATTGGTGACAAGCTAAGCAATGGTGAAAGACACGACGGACGTGCACCTGACTATGATGATTGGACACTAAACGGAGATTTGCTTTTGTGGTATCCTCTGCTTGACCGTTCGATTGAGGTTTCCTCAATGGGAATTCGTGTTGACGTTCCTGCCCTTGATTATCAGCTAAACGCATCAAACTGCAACAGCCGCAGAGAACTTCCTTTCCACAAGGCATTGCTAAATAACGAGTTACCCCTAACAATGGGTGGTGGTATCGGGCAATCAAGAATTTGCATGATACTCTTGCAAAAAGCACACATCGGCGAGGTGCAAGCTTCAAGCTGGTCAACTGATATGATTGACGAATGTGCACAACATGGAATTACGTTGCTGTAATCAATACAGATTGCAACAAACCCAAATCGGTGGGTAATCCACGGGCGGATAATATTCGCCCCTACAACGAATAAATTAACGCGCAAACCCTGTAGGGGCGACCTGTGGTCGTCCGTCGGTGTATCACAAAATAAAATTAAATCCCCACTAATATAACGGAGGTAAAAATAATGTCTTTTGACTTTAATTCATTTGGCTGTATGGTGTTCAATGATAAGGCTATGAGTGAAAGGCTTCCACCTGACACTTATGCCTGTCTAAAGGAATCTATTGATGAGGGGTTATCCCTCCACCCAGAAATTGCTGATACTGTTGCAGAGGCAATGAAAGACTGGGCAATCGAAAATGGTGCTACCCACTATACCCACTGGTTTCAGCCCATGACTAACATTACCGCCGGCAAGCATGACAGCTTTATTTCTCCACAAAAAGACGGTAGCGTTATCCTAAACTTTAGAGGCAAGGAGCTTATCAAGGGCGAGCCTGATGCCTCAAGTTTCCCAAATGGTGGTCTTCGCAACACCTTTGAGGCAAGAGGATATACTGCTTGGGATTGCACTTCTCCTGCCTTTGTGAGAGAGGATACCCTTTATATCCCGACTGCATTTTGCTCTTATACCGGTGAGGCACTTGATGCAAAAACTCCGCTTTTACGCTCAATGTCGGTGATATCAGAGCAAGGCATGAGACTAATCAAGCTGTTTGGAAATCATACCTCAAAGAGAGTAAATGCAACTGTTGGCGCAGAACAGGAATACTTCCTTATCGACCGTGATATGTATGAAAAACGACTTGACCTTAAAATCTGTGGCAGAACATTGTTTGGTGCTCGTCCTCCAAAAGGACAGGAAATGGATGACCATTACTTTGGCAGAATTCGGCTAAAAGTCGCTGAATATATGCGTCAGCTTGATGCAGAACTTTGGAAGCTTGGAGTTTCCTCTAAGACAAAACACAACGAGGCCGCTCCTGCACAGCATGAGCTTGCTCCGATTTTTGACCCCGTTAATATCGCTTGTGACCACAACCAATTGACCATGGAAATGATGCGTGTGATTGCAAAGAAAAATAATCTTGCTTGCTTGCTACATGAAAAGCCTTTTGCAAATGTCAACGGCTCGGGTAAGCACAACAACTGGTCGCTTTCCACAGATGATGGGTTTAATCTGCTTGAGCCTGGACGTACCCCCTACGAGAATATGCAATTTTTAATTATGCTTTCTGCAATTATTAAAGCAGTCGATACTCATGCCGATTTATTGCGTATGTCTGCTGCAGTTGTTGGAAATGACCATCGCTTGGGTGGGAATGAAGCACCTCCTGCTATTATCTCTATCTTCCTTGGTGAACAACTAACCTCTGCACTGGAGCAGCTTGCAAACGGAAATAACCCTGCCTCAAAGCATCGTGACAAAATCCTTGAGGATGTTGCCACCCTGCCTACAATCAAGAGGGATGACAGCGACAGAAACCGCACCTCACCTTTTGCCTTTACTGGGAACAAGTTTGAATTTAGGATGGTTGGCTCATCGGCATCAATTGCTTGTGCTAACTACGTTTTGAACACAATTGTTGCTGAGAGTTTGGATGAAATCTGTACAAGGCTTGAAAATTCAAGCGACTTTGATAGCGAAGTTCGTGCAATTATATCTGATATTTACAAGCAACATAATAGAATTATTTTTAATGGCAATAACTATACCACACAATGGGTTGATCTTGCAAAGGAACGTGGATTGCCTAACCTTTGTGATACAGTTGACTCTGCATCTGCAATGATAGCCGAAAAAAATATGGAAATGCTAATTAAATATAATATCTTGACTAAGGTTGAGTGTGTATCTCGCTATGAGATTATGCTTGAAAACTATATAAAGGTTATTACTATTGAGGCTAACACCATGCTTGAGATGACAAAACGTCAAATCTTACCTGCTGTTATTAAATTTGCAGGTGAAATGTCGAACAGCTATAACTCCCTAGTCAAAGCAAATTGCCCTAACAAAAATCTACAAGATATGGTTTTTAACCTTTCAAATAATATTAGCGAAATCTCAAATGCTTGCGACATTCTCGAAAAAGCTGTCACAAACCTACAAGATATCAGCGGAACACATGACATTGCAGTATCCTGTCGTGATAGCGTGAAAACGGCTATGGAGCGACTAAGATGCTCAGTTGATGCCACCGAGGTAATCGTTTCAAGTGAAGCTTGGCCTATGCCAAACTACACCGATTTATTGCATAGAGTGTAGATATGAAATTTGTATCACAAATTTAGTTAGGAGGAAAACATGAATATAGAAAATATTGTGGACGAGGGCGTAAATATTGCAGCTATTTTCAGTAAGGAAGTAATCATAACGGATGTTCAATCTGCATTAGACTTGATCGCGACGGTAAACTAT
>DBGA01000064.1:25061-30937 GCA_002295325.1 Ruminococcaceae bacterium UBA866
GAAAATGCCATTAATAAGCTAAGGGCGGTATTATAGGACGTAAAATATGGCAATCTCGTTTTCACGACCACATCATTCGCAATGAGCATTAATATCAAAAGATATGGGAATATCTCGACTCAAACCCTCTAAAATGGGAAAACGACTGTTTTTTTCGTATGGCACCCTAAAATTCACGCTAACAACATTCTAGAAAGGTGGAGTACATTGGCTAACATTGCTTTAATTTTAGCTGGTGGAACTGGCTCACGCATTGGTGGCAAAATTCCAAAACAGTTTCTACCACTTTCAAATAACAAAGAAATTATCATTATGAGCATTGATACTTTTGCAAATCATAAGCAAATTGACAAGATTTTAGTTGTCTGCCACAAAGAATATCTTAACATTTTGGGCTACCTTATCCAAACCCAACACTATAAGACGCCAATTGCTGTTATTGCTGGTGGCGAAACTCGTCAAGAGTCCTCTTTAATGGGGCTTTGTAAGCTGAAAAAAGAGTGTTGCTCTGACGATATCGTTCTCATTCACGATGCGGCAAGACCCTTTGTAACCGAGCAGATGATTGGCGATAACATTGCATCAGCACAGCAAAACTCTGCTTGTACCACTGTCATTCCAATGCAGGATACCTTGTTAATTAGTGATGACGGAGACACTGCACTCTCTATCCCCGACCGCAGCAAAATGTATGCAGTGCAAACCCCTCAAACATTTCGACTTTCTGTCATACTAGAAGNNTCAGGGAATTCCTGTTTCACTGGTTAAGGGTGACAAGAAGAATATAAAAATAACTACAGTTGAGGATATGAATATTGCAAATAGCTTCCTACTGTAATAAATAAGCACCCAACTAAAAATACCACGAGAAAAATTCTCGTGGTATTTTTTATTGCTACACTTACTTCTTTTTATGCGGAATACAACTTTCATAGCTTCTTTTTAGGTTGCTTGTAATGTTAGAATAATCCTTGTTAGCGATTGAGGTAAACAACACGTCAACAATACAAAGCTGTGCAATTCTTGAACTCATAGCTCCACTTCTCTTGTCAATTTCTGGTGTAGAGGTGTGCAACACATAATCAGCAAGCCCTGTGAATTCATTTTTCGCATACTTCGTGATTGCAACAGTAATTGCCCCTGTTTTTTTCACAATATTCATGAGTTCAAGCAGCTCACTTGTCATACCAGAATAGGAAATCAGCACTGCAACATCACCCTTTTTCATGGTAGATGCGTACATGAGCTGTATGTGAAAATCTCGGTTGTGGCAGACGTTTTTGCCTATCCTAATCAGCTTGTAGCATAAATCCTCGCCAACCAACCCCGACACACCCATACCAAAAATTTTAATGGTGTTTGCATTTATGATATATTGCGCTACCTGCTCAATACTTTCCTCATCCAGCAGCTTCATCGTGTCTTCAATCGCTTTGACTGCATTTGAACTGATATATTCCTTGATAGATTTTAAGTTGCTCTTGTCCTTAATATCTGTATACTGTTCAATGCTGTCATAACTATCAAATGTAACGCTGTTGAATTCAGTTATGATTGATTTTTTTAGCTCCTTAAAACCTGTATATCCCAAAGATTTGCAAAGTCGAACCATTGTTGCTTGATTAACCTCTGCATCGGCTGAAAGCTCGCAGAGTGACATTTTCAATATATTGGGTATATTTTTTGACATATAGTCCGCGGCTCTCTTTTCGCCCTTACTAAGGTTTGTATATACGCCATTTATTTTAAGCTCTACCGTTGTCATAATTTAATCACCCTCTTAATTATAATGTAAGACTAGCCTTTTTAGCGATTTCTACTGCACAGTCTACAGCTTCCTTTTGTTGGTTGATGATTTGTGCATCAGGGTAATGGTGAGCTATTAACCCCTTAATTTTTGAATTTATCACTTCGCTCTTTTGCAGAACTCCACCTATAAAAATAATTCCAAATTCATTGTCAAACTCGGCAGTTTGAATGGCAGTTTTGAGTATTTCAAAAAGCAAATCTACCCCTTCATTTAAAATATCTATGGCAACGCCATCCCCGTTTTTGGCAGCAATATCAACGATATATGCCATTGATGCCAACTGAGATTTATTAAAATTATCATGTATTAGAGTAATGATATCTTGTGGGGAATTACAATTTAGTTGGTCTAGCAACAGCTTGGTTAACTGTGTCTTTTGTCCACGAGCATCAAACGCACGCATAACAGCCTTGATTGCTCTCGCTGTAAGCCAGTAGCCACTGCCCTCATCCCCTACGATATGTCCCCAGCCACCTACCCTTGCAGATTTGCCGTTTTTGTTGCGGGCAAATGCAATTGAGCCTGTGCCTGAAATGAGTGCAACTGCATTTTGATTGCTATCGTGGGCATAAATAGGCAACTCCATATCGCCAAGTACCAATACATTTTCGCACCCGCTGGTTGAAGTAATCATCTTTTTTATAGATTCATGAGCATTGTTGGCTCGTATTCCTGCCGTACCAATGCAGATGCTGATAGGACATAATTCGCCACAATTTTTAGCTAATTCATGAAATAATATGTTAATATTTTGCTCCACTGATTCATAGCTGTTGGAGCATAAATTAGACGAGCCACTTTTAGATTCCCCTAAAAATTTGCCGTCTAAGCTGTAAGCCTTAGCGTATGTTTTCGTGCCACCACCGTCAATTCCAATGATACATTTCATAAAAATCCCCTTTCTCCAAAATATATATTTCAATTTTAATTATATAAGCATATTAACATATTGTTACAGTAATTTCAATATTTATCTGTAATTATAAAATAATGTTTTAATATTGCTGAATATTATTGACATTTTATTTTAAGTATAATATAATAAGCTAAAGAATTATGTCGCTTATAATGCGAAGAATGGAGCTTATTATGCCGCAATCAGAATGTTTAGGTGAATTGATTACTGAAACCAACAATCCACAAACACAACATATAGATGAGTTAGACACATTAAGCATGATAACACTAATCAATGAGCAAGATTATTTTGTTTTAGAGGCTATGAAAAAAGAGTTGCCAAATATAGCAATCGCAGTCGATAAAATAACTGAGGCTTTTAATAATAAAGGACGTTTATTTTATTTTGGTGCTGGAACAAGTGGTCGTTTGGGCGTTCTCGATGCCTCGGAATGTCCTCCTACATTTGGTACAGATAAAGAAATGGTACAAGGATTTATCGCTGGCGGTGATTTTGCACTAAGAAACCCTGTGGAAGGTGCAGAGGACAGCTTTGAAGATGGCGAACAAACTGTGAGAAGTCTTAACATCAACGCAAATGATGTTGTCGTCGGTATTGCCGCCAGTGGACGTACTAAGTATGTATTAGGTGCAATTGAAATGGCAAAAAGCCTCGGTGCATACACCGTTGGTGTTTGCAACAACCCCAATACCCTACTTCATCAATCTTGCGATATCACAATCGCACCGGTTTGTGGTGCTGAAGTCATCCAAGGTTCAACAAGGCTGAAATCAGGAACTGCACAAAAACTTGTGTTAAATATGCTAACAACAGCATCTATGGTTAAAATCGGCAAGGTTTATAAAAACTANNCCCTTGCAATGAAAAACTGATTGATAGAGCCATTCGTTTGGTAATTGAAATTACAGGTGCAGACCATGAAACTGCCCAAACCGCACTAAAACAATGTGAGTACCACGTTAAAACTGCAATCGTTATGATATTAAATGATTGCGACTACGAGGTGGCAGTAGCAAAACTCAAACAAACCGGTGGCTTTGTAAAAAAGGCAATTAATTAACTTACACGAGTCCTCATAATAATAACAAAATGCGAGTAGGGTGTCATTCCTACTCGCATTTTGTTATTGACATTTTTTGAACTTTTCTCTTGTAGCTATCCCGCCTCTTATATGCCGTTCACTTTTATTTTGGTCTAGCACTTTTTTGACCTCGACAAACAGCGAATGATTTATACGTTCTAATCGTTCTGTAACATCTTTATGTACGGTACTTTTACTTATTCCAAAAAGCTTTGCGGTTTTTCGTACTGTATCCTTTGTGTCTATGATATGGTTGCCTAGCAAAACACTTCTATCCTCAACGGTTGACATAATACACTACCCCTCGCATTGTTGTTGTATGGTAGAGTATATGAACACTTGAGTGGAATTATGACATAATTGGCTACTGACTATTCTGTGTTTACTCATTGGGAAAGATTGATGTTGAGATATAGTTCTTTCCACTTGCAATTTTCAACTGTGTCTGCTACAATTTGTTTTATTATGCAAATATCTTGGTAACCGTTACCTAAAAATATGTTTTATGATACAACTTATAACTGTATCAATAAATTTAGGAGAGATATCAATGCCAAAACAAAAACAAGACATCATATCAAAAATAAAGTGCTTTATTTTTGATATGGATGGAACAATTTATCTGGGTGACCGTCTGTTTGATTTCACCATAGATTCTTTAGAAAAGGTAAAGGCTTCTGGCAAGGATTTTTACTTTTACACCAACAATTCCTCAAAAAATGCCGCCGCATACCTTGAAAAACTAGAAAAAATGAATATTCATATTCCTGCAAAAAAAATGCTCATTTCAAATGCGGTTATCATTGACTATATCAAAAATAACTTCCCTGAAAAAGCCGTCTATGTCATGGGGACACTCTTGTTAGAGGAAGATTTTAGCTCGAATGGAATATCCCTAAAGGGCGAGGATGCAGACTTGGCAGTAATTGGATTTGACACCACCCTGACCTATGAAAAGTTGCGTATTGTATGTGATATGGCTCGTGCCGGCAAGCCTGTTTTAGGGGTAAACCCCGACTTTAATTGCCCGATAGATGGTGGATTTATTCCCGATTGTGGTGCAATGGCGGCACTCGTTCACGCATCTACCGGTGTCATGCCCGAGTTTTTTGGGAAACCATCTCGCCATACCCTAGACTATGTGCTGAATGCAACTGGCTATAAAGAGAGTGAAATTGCTTTTGTAGGTGATAGGCTGTATACAGATATTGCAATTGCACAGGGCACAGATGTAACTTCGATTTTGGTGCTTACTGGTGAAACACAGCTGGCTGACCTTGAAAACAGCGACATTCAACCAACTTTAGTTTGCGAATCCCTCGAGGAACTAGCGATTTTATTATCTAAGTAATGCATATGCTCTTGTGATGTGAATAAATCAATCTAAATTTGAAAGCTCCATGAAAGAGGAAACGAATGAAAAGCTCACAATTAATCAATCTTTTAGAGAATTCTCCAATGGTTGCTGCTGTAAAAAGTGACGATGGTCTGGAAAGCTGTTTGCAAAGTGAAGTACAGGTAGTTTTTGTGCTGTATGGAAGCATTAACACAATCGGAGCTATCATAACAAAGATAAAAGATGCTGGGAAAATTGGTTTTATACACATTGACTTAATCGATGGGTTGGCATCAAGGGAAGCGGCGGTTGACTTCGTGCTCAATTTCACCCATGCAGATGGCATTATCTCTACAAAGCAAGCGTTAGTCCGCTACGCAAAACAGCAGGGTTTGCTTACCGTTCAGCGATTCTTCATTTTGGATTCCATTTCGCTCACCAACGTGCAAAAACAACTTGCACATGACTGTGCCGACTTGATTGAGGTGTTGCCCGGTGTAATGCCAAAGATTATTCGTATGATTGCAATCAACTCTCAAAAGCCAATCATNNTGCAGGCGGATTAATTCAAGATAAAGAGGACGTCGTAAACGCTTTGGGTGCGGGAGCGATTGCTGTTTCCTCCACCAATCCAAAAATATGGTTTTTATAATGTAGGGGCGTCCTTCGGTCGTCCGTCAATACCAAACGAAATTGTTGTGCACAACAAACGGGCAGACACAAGGCCTGC
>DBGA01000055.1:0-222 GCA_002295325.1 Ruminococcaceae bacterium UBA866
CATACAACTGCTTAAATGTCTGCATAAGATACCTCCCGCAAGTATGTTTTGATTTTCTTATAGTACTTATTTTTTTATCAATTCCGGTAATTATATGATATTTATTATTATAATACTTTTTCTTATTCCTTACCATACCATACATGGGAAAGATGATAATTCCAGGAAAATTATGGTTCAATGGAAAAAATCATTAATTTATATTTATTTCCTATTTTTCCA
>DBGA01000055.1:461-3376 GCA_002295325.1 Ruminococcaceae bacterium UBA866
ATGATTCCCGTTTCCCCCGCTTTCGCGTTCACGGAGGCGTTCATCGGTGATGATTTCCGTTTCATAATACGATGCAGTTTCTCTTACTGTATCCATACTCCGCTTATATGGGCTGCAGTAAAATGAATCAATATTTTTATCCTTCAAAAACTCCAATACCTTCCTGGAGTCTTCTCTGCCTTCCATTGTCAAAGGCCTGCTCCTGTCATCTTCCCAGGCATGGTCCGGCTGTGCGTGACGTACAAAATAGACTCTTGTCATTATGCTTTATCCTCCCCCACTGTTTATTATTTATAACATTATCTCTGAATTATCATTATGATCGGTAATTGATTCTANNGGGTGGAAAACCGCACATTCTCCTGTTCAAGCAGCTTGCTTGTAAAGCGTTCAAGACCTAACCCCAATCCTCCATGAGGCGGCATCCCATATTTATGCATCATAAGATAGCTTTCAAATAATTCTGTGTTCATTCCTCTGCGTTCCATTTTCTCAATCTGTTCCTTATACCCATGAATTCTTTGGCCGCCTGTTGTTATTTCCAGTCCCCGGAATAAAAGGTCAAAGCTTAAAGTCTCCTCTTTATTCTCTACGCTATCCATGGCATAAAATGGTCTCTTTTGACTTGGATAATGAGTTACGAATACAAATTCACTTCCTGTTTTCTTCTTAATCAGTTCGTAAAGCAGTTTTTCTTCTTCCGGCTCAAAATCATCAAAGTCTTTTATAGGCCTATGATATTCCATTGATATCAATTCTTTTGCTTCCTTAAATTTAATCGCCGGGATTTCTTTGATTACAGGCAGCTTCACTTTTAACAGCCGTATTTCATCACCATACTGTTCATTTAAATATTCCATTACATGTTTTAGCATCATCGTTTCCATCTGCATAATGTCTTCAAAACTGTAAATGTACCCCATTTCAAAATCCACGCTTGTATATTCATTTAAATGCCTGGAGGTATCATGTTTTTCCGCCCGGAAGACCGGAGCAATTTCATACACTCTTTCAAAAACGCCTACCATCATCTGCTTGTAGAATTGCGGGCTTTGAGCCAAATATGCCTCTCTGCCAAAATAGTCCAAACGGAAAATATTTGCCCCGCCTTCAGCACCTGCGTAAACGATCTTAGGCGTACGGATTTCCGTAAATTTTTCTTTTTTTAAGAACTCACGGATCCCATAGGCGATCCCTTCCTGAAGTTTAAAAATTGCCCGTTCTTTTTCGTTTCGAAGGGTAACCGGTCTGAGATTAAGCAGAGTTTCCATGGAAGTATCTACACATTTATTATTAATTACAACTGGGCTTGGCTCTGCCGGCTTTGATAATACCTCTATCTCAATCAGCTGAAGGTCATAGCCTGTTCTGGATCTTTCTTCCCCTTTGACACAGGCGGTCACGATTACGCTGCTTTCTTCCTTTATCTCATCGAGAGAAAACAGGGAAAATTCTTTTGAATAAATACACTGAACTACGTTCCTTTTCGTTCTCAACAGTACAAAAGCAAAATCGCTCATTTTCCTGATTTTATAGATGCTTCCATGAATCTTTATTGTTTCACCGATATGGTTTATCAGTTCCTCCGCCTCAACGGTTATCTCTTTGATTTCTCCAATGATACTCTTCATCGTTTATTCCTCCTGGATTATGATTATTTGATTTTTACTGCTATCTAATATATCCATAAGGACATCATCAATATGTCCCATACGATCACAACCTTTCCCTCGCCCGTATGGGTATAAAAATAGAACCACACAGGCAATTTAAATTTACCAATGTGGTCCCTAAAATATTCTATCCACACAGGCGCAACGCGATAAGCGCTTGCACCTGCGTTTTGTCACAGATACAAGCGCTATCAATCGTCGTCCCTATTCAACATTTCAAATAGTTTATGCTGATTCATAATAGCTGCCTCCATTTATAGTTTGATACAGGTTATCACAAAGTGATTATATTGTCAAATGAAATATTCAATGGTATCTGCCGGTTTCTTCTGTGTCACTCTGTTAAATANNCATAAGGCATATCTGTGATTAACTCCAATCCCTTTTGCTTAAAAGGTTTCTTTCTGAAATAAGGATCAAATAAATAAACATTTTCCCCATCGGCCCCAGTTACCAATACATAGTGCCAGCAGCCTAACATTACCCGCGCCACCACGACTCCGTCCTGCTGCAGACCATATATGATCTTGCTGTTTTCTCCTATATACACTTCGTCACCAGTCAAATATTCGCTTTGAACAGGAAACTTCTTCATCTTTCCGAATTGATTAATCCAGTTGCTGAAAAACATCATAGCCATGCGTGAGGTTCCATTTTTCCCAAACTCTCCCTTGGCATTATAGGAATCGAGACAAAAAAGCATAATATGTTTGATGATNNGAAGAGGTAGCTCATTGCATTCAGTAATGTGGTCGGGCCGCAGTCGTATTCCGTGACCTGATAATTTAGGGGATTTTTCATATTGGGGTTCACTTCCTTTAAGGATTTTCATATACGGTTACCTGTCATATGTTAAAAATACCGGACTTACCTATAATAGCATCTTGCTATTACAGGAGCTATACGATATTCCTTAATAAACTCACTTATCATATTTCTATCTTATAAGCATTATTTGTATCATTTTAGTACACTATTGTCAATATATTTTCAGCTCGCATGAATACCTTTTATATTATGCAGCCACAATGCAAAAAACTCTTAGGCTGATGTTCCGGGCTGTTCACTATTACATTGTGCCACAAAACCTAACCGTTATTACATGAATTCAATTTATTCCGGTGAAATTCGGTATGTAAGAAAGACTCCTTGAGAGAACCTCTCAGGAGCCTTTTTTTATCCTGCTATTTGAAGGCAATTCTTATCTTTTGGAAATTGGTTGCGAGGCTTAAAGCTAATTTT
>DBGA01000055.1:3397-46095 GCA_002295325.1 Ruminococcaceae bacterium UBA866
TCATCATACATAATTTCGGCCGGCACCCACCACACAGGCCCTTTTCCGTTCATTCCATACTCTCCCATATCTCCTTGGATTCTCGGAAAAAGATGCCAATGAAGATGTGTATCTCCGTTTCCTAAAAGTTCATAATTGATTTTTTCTGCATGAAAAGCCTTTGACACTGCTTCTGCCACCATAGACATTTCCTGTAGATATTTATTTTTAAAATTATCATTTAAATTAAACAATTCTGTCTCATGGACCTTACATAGAAACAATGTATAACCTTTAAACAGTTGATGGTCTCCCATGACAACATAACCCGTTTCCAATTCTTTTACATAATGAGGATTTTCATTGTTTTTTATCATTTCTATCCTGTTGCATATCAAACACATTTTAATCCCTCCATTATTTTCTTCCGTATGCGATAAGTAATCCCTGTACCTTTAAAAATGATTTTCTTCTTTCCGTATTTCTAAAATACTCTGCTATTTTAAATTGCATATCTATATAAGCTTCTGCCNNTACCCATAACGCAACAAGCGAATTCACTCGCATTTAGGTTGAGATACCAGTGTCCGCCACCACTTTACATTGTAATCCGGTAGCAACAGGATCATCAAACCAAAGAGTATAGACTTTAAAGGCATCAGCATCTAACAATTGATTAAGACCACTTAAGTTCTCGATAACATATATGCCATTCTTCTCCAACAACCTGTCCGCAGGTTCATGCTCTTTTCCACGGCGTATTCCTGAGCAGTCAATTCCCAAAAAGCGAAGCGGTTGATTCGTAAGCCACTGGATCAACTCATTGGATAACTGCGGATGATCACGAAAATAATCAGCGGTACCATACTTTTCTTTTTCACTTCTACCAGTGTATATGAAAAGAAAAGCATGTTCTGGTATATGTAAATTTTCAATATCAGAGAGTAAGATTTCACGATCTTCTGCAATATCTGATACATCCCAAAGAATGCCCGGGCATGTAATGTAGTCCAGTGGGATAACACTTTTCTCATAGGTATCTAAATGTGTTCCCACATGCCCTGTGGCTATATGGCGGTTTTCCTGTGAGGAGAGCCATTGCTCCATTAAGCACTGGTCCACTTGTGTTGTTAAGTCATATTTCATAGCGATTCCTCCCCTATTTTATCTTTCAGATAGTTATTGAACTTTTGTAAAAAGTCAAGTATTACTTCTTGCTCCTTTATTGGAACAGAATATAAAAAGGCAATATCCCGTTCTTCCCATTTCGTATGAGCAACCTCATGTTCTTTATTTAAAACCTCTCCTTTAGCAGTCAGCCGATAGTAAATTTCTTTTTTATTATCCGGAAGAACATAACGCTCGATAAGGCCATCCTGTAGCAAACGCTTAGCTAGCCTTGTAACTGCACCTCGAGTCATAGAGAGAAGCGAAGCGAGCTGTACTCCATTTGG
This sequence comes from Ruminococcaceae bacterium UBA866, assembly GCA_002295325.1. Classification (GTDB taxonomy): domain Bacteria; phylum Bacillota; class Clostridia; order Oscillospirales; family Ruminococcaceae; genus Paludihabitans. The sequence goes on from DBGA01000055.1 coordinate 4,831, forward strand.
GTGTTTAAGTTTTCCAATCGCTTCAATACAATGCAATTCTGAATTACTATATCTTGAATTTAAACCACTATTTATAAGATTGCTAAGTATGTCTTGATTGTTATAAAGCTGCGTAAATTGTTGTAGTATTTCCCGCTCCATTTTATATCTCCTTTTTGTTTCCTGGTAAGCAATCTTATGATAACATGTTGAATTATTGTTGTCAAGTCAACAAAAATCAAAATTAAATGGCAAGAGCAGTCTGTGCACGAAAAAAGGAACAGGATAAAATACAATCCTGTTCCCCGCTTTTATTCATTTCATTTTACTGCAAAATCAGCTTAGTTCGTTTTTCAAATCCCCATCTCTTCCTTTACACGTTTAAAGCATTCTACTGCAAAATCCAAATCCTCCCTGGTATGGGCGGCAGATATCTGTGTACGGATTCTGGCCTTTTCCTTTGGAACCACCGGATAGCAGAATCCGATGACGTATACGCCAAGTTCCAGCATCCTTGCTGCAAATTCCACAGCCGTCTTTGCATCATACAGCATAATCGCCACAATCGGATGATCACTCTCTATAATATCAAATCCAACCTCTTTTATCTTCTCCCTGAAATATCGGGTATTTTCATGAACACGGTCCCTGTACTCCGTGCTCCGCTCCAGAATTTCAAAGGTCTTTATGGCCCCGCCTGCGATTGCAGGAGCTACCGTATTGNNCAGATACGGTCTGCTCTTCTGGCGGAGCAAATCCACGATTTCCTGCCTTGCGCTGGTATATCCGCCGCTAGCTCCGCCCAGAGCCTTGCCCAATGTACCGGTAATGATATCCACCCGACCCATAACGCCGCAGTGCTCCGGTGTACCTTTTCCAAGTTTTCCCATAAATCCTACTGCATGGCTGTCATCCACCATCACCAGAGCGTCGTACTTGTCAGCCAGATCGCAGATTGCTTTTAAATCAGCCACAATGCCGTCCATAGAAAATACACCGTCTGTAGCAATCAGACGTATCCTGGCATCCTGGGAATCCTTTAAGCACTGTTCTAACTCCTCCATATTATTGTTGGCATAACGGAAGCGTTTAGCCCTGCATAAACGCACGCCGTCGATGATGCTGGCATGACTTAATGCATCGCTGATCACCGCATCTTCCTCTGTCAGCAGTGTCTCAAACAAACCTCCGTTAGCGTCGAAGCAGGAGGAGTATAAAATCGTATCATCCATGCCCAGGAAGGATGAGATTTTTGCTTCCAGCTCTTTATGTATNNAGTTCCGCAGATAAAACGTACGGAAGACAAGCCATATCCCCATGTATCATAAGTGGCTTTGGCCGCATCTATAATCTCCTGGTTGTTAGAAAGTCCAAGATAATTATTCGCACACATGTTGATGACATTTTCTGTCTTCGTTGTATTGATTCTGCTCCTCTGAGGAGTTGTGATAATGCGCTCCTCCTTGTAAGTACCGTCTCCTTTGGACTGCTCCACCGCTTCTTTATAAAAGTTTAATGCTTTCTTCATAATATCACTTCTCTCCTATCGTTCATGTTCTATATCCGGCTGAATAACCGTATCTATGTCAATCCGTTCTTCCCGAACTCTTTTAAATCTTCGTCCAGTCCAGAACTACCTTTCCGCACTGTCCGCTGTTCATTACATCAAAGCCCTTCTGGAACTCCCGGAAATCAAATTTGTGGGTGATAATTTTCTCAATCTCAAGACCGCTGTTAAGCATAGCCATCATCTTATACCAGGTTTCAAATATTTCCCTTCCATAAATCCCTTTTAACTGAAGGCAGTTAACCACGATCTTATTCCATGGCACAACGGTATCGCTTCCCTGAAGTCCCAGCACTGCAATCTTACCGCCGTTGTACATATGGTCAATCATGGAAGTAAACGCCTGGCCGTTACCGGACATCTCAAGTCCAACGTCAAAGCCTTCCTCGATATGAAGCTCCCGCATCTTATCATCTAAGCTCTCCCTGGCTACATTGACAGTATGGGCACCGCAGATTTCCCGGGCCAGATTCAGCCGGTAATCATTGACATCTGTGATCACCACATGTTTGGCTCCAATATGGCGGCAAATCGCTGCAGCCATAATACCGATAGGACCGGCTCCTGTGATCAGCACATCTTCTCCCACCATATCAAAAGACAAAGCTGTATGTACCGCATTGCCCAGAGGATCAAAGGATGAACATAATTCTTCGGGGATTCCCGGCTCACAAATAATTACATTGGTCTGCGGAATTACCAGATACTGTGCAAATGCACCGTCACGGTTTACCCCTACACCGATCGTATTTTTGCAGAGATGGCGTTTTCCTGCTTTACAGTTACGGCAGTGTCCACATACGATATGGCCCTCTCCCGATACAATATCGCCGAATTTATATTCTTTTACAAGGCTGCCCATCTCTACGATTTCACCTACAAATTCATGTCCGATGGTCATCGGCGGTTTTATCGTCTCCTGGGACCACTTATCCCAGTTATGGATATGTAAATCCGTACCGCAGATTGATGTGTAGTGAATCTTGATCTTCACATCATTTTCCCCTGTCTCGGGAATGGGTACCTCTCTAAGCGCCAGCCCACGCGCCGCCTGTTCTTTTACAATAGCATACATCATTCTTTCTTTCATTGTAACCTCCACCTTTCTCATTGCTTTATATGTCTTTGTGAGACGAAAAATGTCTTTTATGCGAAGACACTTTTACATTTAATGTCTCCCCCTCAGGGACATAATAACATGAATATCAGTAGATTGCAATCCCTTTTCTTATGATTTCTGTGAGGAAATTTAGCATGAAACGACATAGGATTCGAACTACTTTGCAGAAGGTTATTACGAAAAAAGAGATGGTTTCCAAAGTGGAATCCATCTCTTTATATATACTATATCTTTGTTTATTATCGCTTGGAGAACTGTGGAGCACGACGAGCTGACTTTAAGCCGTACTTCTTTCTTTCTTTCATTCTTGGGTCTCTTGTTAAGAATCCAGCTTTTTTAAGTTCTGGTCTTAAGCTCTCATCAGCTTTTAATAAAGCTCTTGATACTCCGTGTCTGATAGCTCCAGCTTGACCTGTAAATCCACCACCGTGTACGTTAACTAAAACGTCGAATTTATCTTTAGTTCCTGTTAATACTAATGGTTGGTTAACTATGAATTTTAATGTATCTAATCCAAAGTAGCTATCCATATCTCTTTTATTTATTACAACTTTACCTTCACCAGGTACAAGTCTTACTCTAGCAACTGATTTCTTTCTTCTACCTGTTCCAAAATGTTGAACTTTTGCCATTATTTATTCCTCCTTACAATACTATATTAGTATTTTAATTCTAATACTTCTGGTTTTTGAGCATGATTCTTGTGCTCTGGTCCTCTGTAAACTGTTAGCTTCTTAGCCATTTGTCTTCCAAGAACTCCTTTTGGAAGCATTCTTCTTACAGCTTCTTCAAATACGAATTCTGGTTTCTTAGCTAATGCTTCTCTGTAAGGGATCTCTTTTAATCCGGCTGGATATAATGAGTGATGTCTTAACATTTTTTGATCTAATTTCTTTCCTGTTAAAACTATCTTCTCTGCATTTACAACTATTACATAATCTCCAGTATCTACGTTTGGAGTAAATTCTGGTTTATTTTTACCTCTTAATATAGAAGCTATTTGACTTGCAGCTCTACCTAAAGTCATTCCTTCAACGTCTACTACATACCATTTTCTTTGTATTTCACTTGGTTTAGCTAAGTATGATTTCATCTTACTACCTCCCTGATTTTTAACAATTATAATTCTATGGATAAAGATCCGGGGCTAATGGATCTTACTCACAAATATTTATTATACGAACAAAATTTATTATAATACAATTTCCCGGGTGTGTCAATGATTTTAAATATTATTAATAATAAACTTCAATTAAACATAAGCCCTGTGGTGGACATGTTTTTCCTGCTTTTTTTCGATCTCTACTTAATATTATTTTAGGTATATCCTCTGCTTCTATTTTATCGCTTCCTACATCTATAAGAGTTCCTATTATGATTCTTGCCACATTATATAAAAATCCATCGGCTGCTATATATACTTTTATATAGTCCTCATTTTTAATTATATCTACTCTACTAATAGTTCTTGTAGTAGTTTTAACTGAGCTTCCTATATTCCTAAAAGCTTCAAAATCATGAGTTCCTATAAAAAATTTTGTTGCATCTTTCATTTTTACTATATCTAGACTCTTTTTATAGTTATATGAGAAATTTCTATATATAGGCATTCTTACTTCTGTATTTAGTATTGTATAGCAGTACATTTTCCCTTTAGAATTATATCTAGAATGAAAATCATCATCACCCTGCGAAGATTTAATTACAGATATATCTTCTGGTAATGTATGATTTAATGCTTCTCTAAATTTTTCTGCAGGAATATTACTATCAGTCTTAAAATTACATACATATCCTTTAGCATGAACTTTACTATCAGTTCTGCTACAACCCACAACGTCAACTTTTTCACCAGTGAGTTTATAGATTGCCTCTTCAACTGTTCCTTGAACAGTTTCCCCCTTGGGCTGCTTTTGCCATCCCATATAATTTGTTCCATCGTATTCTAGCATCAACTTAATATTTTTCATATATATGTCCCTTTATTCTACTATATCCAAAATCTCATATATATAACTATACCAGTTAGTGCTGCCATTACAACCATTCCAACATAATCCCTAGATGTAATCTTAAGTGTCTTCATTCTAGTTCTTCCTTCTCCGCCTCTGTAACACCTAGCTTCCATTGCCATAGCTAATTCATCTGCCCTTCTAAAGGAACTAATAAATAGTGGCACAAGTAGAGGTATAAGACTTTTAGCTCTCTTTACTATACTTCCGCTTTCAAAGTCGGCTCCTCTCGCCTTCTGAGCCTTCATTATTTTATCAGTCTCATCCATTAAAGTAGGTATAAATCTTAGTGCAATTGTCATCATCATTGCAAGCTCATGAGCTGGTACTCCAATTTTTTTAAATGGTCCTAGTAGCTTTTCTATTCCATCAGTAAGTTCTATTGGTGATGTAGTTAAAGTTAATAGAGATGTTCCTATAATAAGAAATGTAAGTCTTAAAACCATAAATACGGCTGTAACTATACCTTCTTTGTATATTTTTATAAATCCCCATTTCCATAGTAGTACATCGCCTCTAGTTAAGAATACATTAAACAACGCGGTTATTAGCATTAATATAAATATAGGCTTTAGTCCCTTATATATGTATCTAAATTGAATTTTAGATACCATTATAGCCATCACTGTAAATATAAAAATAACAATATATCCTGAGAAGTCTTTTATTAAAAATAAGTCTATTATGAATAATAATGAAAATAATATTTTCACTCTAGCATCTAGCTTATGGACAAAAGAATCTCCAGGTATGTATTGTCCTATGGTAATATCTTTAATCATATTTACTCCTCCACAACTTTATAAAAGGAGCCTAGTTTTTTGCTAGTATCCTAAGTAACTCTTTTTTAGCTTGTTCTAATGTGAAAACATCATCAGGTAATTCAAATCCTCTCTTTTTTAGCTCTCTCATAAGATATGTTACCTGTGGTACTGCAAGACCTACATTTTCTAAAGTCTCTACCTCTTTAAATATTTCCTTTGGTGTACCATCTAATACACATTTTCCTTTATCCATTACTAATATTCGGTCTGCAACTTTTGCTACATCCTCCATACTATGAGATACAAGAATGATAGTCATGTTGTAGGATTTGTGAAGTTTATATAATTCTCCTAGAATTTCATCTCTACCTTTAGGATCTAATCCAGCTGTTGGCTCATCTAATATTAATAACTCGCAGGGTGTTATCAACGCCGCCGCAATTGCAACACGTTTCTTCTGCCCCCCCGACAAGAGATTTACCTTTTTATCAAACTCCGTCATACCAAGCTTTGTCAAAATTGATTTTGCCTCGTAGAGTTTAAGCTCCTGCTGTGAAGGATTAGCCGAAGAAAGTACCTGCTCAATCACTGTTTTATCGTCACCAAAGTCGGGGTTCTGGGGAAGATATGCTACCCTTACACCGCTTGCTGTGGTAATTGTTCCTGCCCCGGGTTTTTCAACATTTGCTAATATCTTTAATAGTGTAGAGTTGCCTGTACCGTTGATTCCAATTAATCCAATCTTATCGGAATCATCAATAAAAAGCGACACATCATTCAATAGTGGTCTTTCACTATAACTCATAGATATATTTTGCGCCGATAATAGTACCAAATCTTACACCTCCATTTATTTTTACACCAATATTTCTATTGTATCATTTTATCGTTTTTCTTGCAAGTATTGGGCAATTGTCTCTTTAAAAAATATATCGATTTATTAATTGGCGAAACCGCAAGGCATTTAAAATTTAATAAAATAGAAATTGTTTTATTAAAAATATATGGAAGTAAAAAATCCATGGTATTTATTACTTGTTTAAATTATTCTCAAAAAATGTTATTCTAGTAGCAGTAACATCTGTTGTTAATTTGCATACCAATCGTTTTCTTATCATGCAAAGGAGAACTAAATGAAAAAACTAAGCGTACTAATGGTATTATTAATATCACTCAGCCTTACAGCCTGTGGCAATGATACTATACCTAATATTACTCAGTCATCAGACCAAACCTCAAGTGAGCTTGCCTCATCACAGCCAGAAGACGCATCATCTAATCAATCAAGCGACGAGCAATCTTCTGAAACCCCTAGCAAGATAACTTCAAGCGACCAACCTGTTTCATCAAAACAATCAAATGCAAAATCAACAAGCTCTAAACCCGTTTCATCTAGGCAAACTTCTTCTAAGCAAACTTCTTCTAGGCAGACTTCATCCAGACCACCTGCAAGCAGTAAACCTCAATCATCCCAAGTAGTTAAGCCAGGCGAGAAAACCCAGTTTAATGAATCATCAATTGAACAATCTGTTCTCTCCCTTGTTAATCAAGAGCGTACATCACTAGGGCTGTCAAAGCTTACATGGAACAACACACTATATAAGAGTGCAAAAATCCGCAGTGATGAAATGGCAAAAGCTAAGCTTGGCTTGAACATTTCACATACTCGCCCAAATGGAACTACCTGGAGCACAACCCTTGCCGAGGTAGGCTACTCTGACTATTATGCCTATGCCGGCGAAAACCTTGCGGCAATCCAAGACGGCAATTTATCTAGAGATACTGTTGATAACCAAAGCATTGCTCAAAAGTTGTTTGATGGTTGGAAGAATAGCGAGGGTCATTATAAAGCAATTATTCGTCCCGAAACAAAAGAAATTGGAATTGCAGTTACAAAAGATGGAAGTAACCTTTATGCAACACAACATTTCGGGCAAATTAAATAGCAGATAGATTTTAATAAGGCTGGTATCACAAAAAGCAATTATACAGGAGATTTTCCTGTGTGATTGCTTTTTTTATCTATAAATTCTGCAAAAAGAAAGGCGAACCATTAAAAGTCAAGCTTAAAAATAAAAAGATGTATAAAAAATTTTGCTGTTGAATATTATAACTTAAATAGAAGGGGGGCAAGAAATATGGATGATCATGTTGATGGGGTAGAAATTAATGAATTATCAGTGGATCATAAAGCTACATCTGAGAAAAGTGCAAACTTATTAGAGGAAATAAAAGAACTAGATAAGCAATTGAGAGATTCAAATTACAAGTTATATAAGAAAAGTAGATATTGGCATCAGCAAACTGGAATTATAGACGAAGTTAAACAAGAGACTTTTCAAAAAGAGTTGATGGAGCGTCTTCAAAGAATAGAAGCTATATTAATGAAAATAGAAACTTCATTTGAAAAATAAAAGTACATAAAGGGAGACCCCCATTAGTATTAGAAATCACAGGGTACGTATTCTAATACTAGATGGGGGTCTCCTAATACTTATTGATAAAAGAAGCGTAGAATAGACTTCGTCAAACCTAAAACAGTGTCTGACTAAGTCAGTTTATAGAACTGGTTATTAGCTTATTCCACCGCAAGAACCACTGCCCGAACAAGGCCCAATGTTGTGACCTTGGCCGAATTCCTGTTTGACTGTAATATTGCCTGAATAATAAGGCTTGATAGCTGATACCAGAAGATTCTCATGTTTCCACAATTTATCGACGACCTTATAGTCAATCACTAATAAGCAATCATTTCCCGATGTAGAAACTCTCACACTATCAATGATAATTACTTTACAGGAGCCATCGATTAAGGCTAGTTCATTTCTAAACTGATTGAGTCCTGCGGCAGTATTGGGGAAAAACACACCACTTGGGAATTGGGCAAATTCATACCACATACAAGTTAAGGTATCTTTTGGAGTAACCACGACTAGAGTACTTCCATATCGTAATACAACCTCAAATTCAATATCGTTAACGATGCGGTCACAGCCGGTTTGAGGGCTCAAGCGTTCTTCCGCACACAAAACTCGAAAGCTTTGGATTGTTGGTGGTCCATCAGGTAAAAATCCACCTCTGCAACCTGCTGTTCCATCAGGATTGCAAGGAATGCAAGTTGTTAGTGATTTTCTTCTTACACAAATATCTCGAACATCCTCTACACAGATATCATGGCACTCACAAACAGCGGTTTCCAATTGATATCCAAAAGCAGCTCTTTTCGCCGTATCTGTAAAGATGCTACAGCACTCTCCACAGTTTGGATTTGCTCCTGCTGAACACGATGGTGCTTGCATTGGTTCTACAGTATTTTGCAAATTATCTTTTTTTTCATAATCCATTTTTATTACTCCTTCTAATGATTTTAGAGAAAGGGTCTAGATATCTCTTTCTCCTATAATAATATATGATTATATGCTTAAAAATGTGACATTAAGACTATTCTTTTTCTACGATATGCCCAAAGAAATTCACCAGAGTATTTACACAATGGAAATTCTTTCGCCAGATTACCGTGATGTAGGGCTACTGGGTTTAGTAGATACAAAATACTTCAAAAGGAGTAAATGTGACATAAAAGCAAACGGCAGACAGTTTTTCTCAAACTGTCTGCCATAATGCAACAAATCTATTGAATTTTAAATCTTTCCCTATAACACAGTGGTTAAAGTGATACCGCCTTTTTCGTTTTACATTTTATTGTCTATCGCCTATTTTATTTAAAATTGGTGTTGTAATTGTTCCAAGTGCATCTAAAATTGCAAATACAGAAAGTGTTCTGAAAAACAGCTCTGACCCACCATCTATAAGCTCGTAAACCATAGCTAGTAACATGAGGGCAACAACACAAATTAAGCCAACTGTAGTCCACAATACATTACGAGTCTTTTTGTTCTTATACTTAATCAGCAATAAAATGCTAGCTTGTGCCATAGAAAGAGAAACAATAATAAATGTACCAAGTACCTTTAAAGGCAATTCCCAGTTGTTTGTACCGTATACCTGCCATATCATAAGCGTTGAATGTACAAACCCCAAAATACATACCAACATTCCTGCGGTTGAGAACATCTTATAATTTATTTTGTCATACAAGGTGGAACAACAAAGTCCAATTAAACTAAATCCTCCAAGTGCTAGGGTTGTGCCCAATATCTTAGCTTCCGTTTCGCCCAAAGTACCAATTAAAATTACAAGAATACCCATTAATGCACTGATACTTAAAGAGGCAATCATTGTAATTAAGAATGCTTTTCTCAGTTTAGAGTTGGTTTTTTGTTTGCGTTGAGGTACAATTACATCTGAGTTTAATTCGTCTGAAACATCCACGTTTTGATTATCTTCTGCAATTAATTCTTGTGGTATTTCAACTCTTGGCATCTCCACATTGATACCAGTAGGCGTCGCGCACTCAGGGCAGAATTTAAAATCTTCTGCAAGCAATCTGTTACAATTTCTACAAACCATGAAATCACTCCTTATTTTTTTCTTAATCATAGCATATTCGTATATTACAATCAATGGAATTTTTTTCATTAAGTGCAATTATTACAACATTGAGCATATTTCCAGCTTTTGTAAATAGCTTTTCATAAGATTGGACAATTGAAGGAAGTGTCAAATTATGATATAATGTTACTGTATAATGTAAAGGAGTATAAAATGAAATTAGTTTTACAAAAGCTTGAAGATGTCTTCATCTACATTCTCAAGTGTATTATTTTAACTTGGCGTTACATAAAAAGCCACATTACTAGAATTATTTGCTATATCGCGGCAATCTGTTTTATATTTGCAGGATACTTCGTTGGTGAAAGCCACCTTGAGGCATATTTTGAAGAAGAAACTGCCGTTCAAGTGTTAGCCAAAGCTGAGGTAGAGGTTAAGTTGCAAGAGGCATTGACTGCAAAAGAAGATAAACGAGTAGTGCAAGAGCTTGCCCGCATCGAGGCTGAACGTATCGAGGCAGAACGCATTGAGGCTGAGCGTGTTGCCAAAGAACTGGCACGAAAAGAAGCGGCACGCAAAGAGGCAGAGCGTATTGCTGCTGAAAAAGAAAAACAGCGTAAACGTGAGGAGGCAGCAAAGGCTGAGGCCCTGCGAAAAGAAGTAATTGCTGCTGAAAAGGCAAAAGCTGCTGCTGAAAAAGCTGAAAGAGCAAGAATTTCATGGATGATTAGAGCACAAGCAAATGCTGCCCTTGCCGAGCAAGCCGAGTATGAGGCACTTATGCCCGAGGCTATCGTAAACCTTGGGGTGAGCAATATCATGCAAAAGCCAGGTTTGCCAAATGGATGTGAGATAACTGCACTCGCAATACTTTTAAACCACAAAGGGTTGTCTGCTGATAAAAATGTTCTAGCAGACCACTATTTGCGAAAATTCCCGTTTTATGCAATTGGAAAAAACGATCAGCGTGCAGGTGGAGACCCCGATTATTACTATGCTGGAAACCCTCGCAACAACTCAAATGCATATTACTGCTTTGCTCAACCTATCGTTTCTGCAGGTAATGCATTTCTCAAAGACCACGGCAGTTCCCTTGTAGCATCTGACATCACAGGAACTGACGAACAGGGCTTGATTGCACAGCTAGACGCTGGAAACCCAATTATCACTTGGGGAACTCTGTCTATGGGTGATGCCTTTACCTTTGCTCCTAGCGCATGGATTATCAATGATAACGGTGATAAGCATGTTCCTTTCTTAAATCTGCATTGTGTTGTGCTTTATGGCTATGATGATACCTTCTTCTATATTGCAGACCCCCTTCGTGGAAATGTAGCCTTTAAGCGGTCAACCTTTATGAATGCCTACCGACAAATCGGTTCAAGAGCAGTGATTATGCAATAGCAAAAAGCCACCCTTATAGGGTGGCTTTTCTTATCTAGTTCATTATTTTTTATCAGGTGCAGGATATTCTTCACCGAAAGTTTCAACAGTCACTCTATGCATTTTTTGCTCTTGAACAGGTTTGTCAGCATGGTCTGTTATTACTTCAACTATTTTATCTGTGTTTTCAATGCCCTCGATAACCATTCCAAAACCAGCATATTGACCATCAAGATGTGGTGAATTAGCTACCATAAGGAAAAATTGTGAGCCTGCGCTATCTCTGTGTTGTGAGCGAGCCATTGAAATAACACCTTTGGTGTGTTTTAGGTCATTTTGAAAACCGTTGCCGGTAAACTCACCCTTAATTGCGTAATCTGGACCACCCATTCCTGTACCTGTTGGGTCACCACCTTGAATCATAAAGCCTGGAATTACACGATGAAAGATTGTTCCATCATAAAATCCGCTTTGAACTAATGATATAAAGTTTCTAACAGTGTTCGGTGCAATTTCAGGATAAAGCTCAATTTTGATAATATCCTTGTTTGCCATTTCAATTGTTACGATAGGATTTTTCATTATAATTTCTCCATTCCGCAGTGTGATATCCATAGAATACCCCCAACTGCACCCATTCCATGAGCAAAGTTATTCAAAAACAACTCTTTTGTCTATGTTATAGGTTTCATTTATTTTTATATTATTGAACTTTTGAGGTAGTGGCTTCTGATGGTGTAGGAGCTGCTTCGGGCTCACTTGGTATCTCATCTTCTTCGCCCAATTCCGCTTGTTGCAACGCACTCATATTTCTGTCAGCGGCATTATCAATATTGGTTGTAACCTCAATTAATTTTACTGAAAGCATTTGATATCTACTGCCATTTCTATTAAGCTTGTATTCCATTACCTTATCAACGACCTCATTTTTTTTATCAGATTTAAAGTTCCACATTGCATCTGGTAAAACATAGCTGACCCTTAACGTCAATGTGTTTCCTGTTTTAACAATCTTGTCAACACGAGGTGTGTATGGTAAAAATTTAGGTGTAGATTCGATAACGTAATACTTGCTTTCCGGGTTATATGTNNGAACGCTAGAGTCATCAATTGACTGGTGCGAGATTTTCACTTCGCTGCCATAAACACGCCTAATATATTTTTCAATATCGACATCTGGCACATATATTGAACCTAAATCATCCTTTTTAAACTTAGATTTATCTTCTTCATGAATGATAAACTCCCATATTGATGAAGCAATAATTGCAGAACTATCAAGCTTTACAGCAGTTTCAAACTCTGGAATATCAACGATAACCAACGGAAAAATCACCCTTGCAAGCTCTTGCTTTAATGAGGTTTCATTTACAATATTGCTGGTTAACTTAATCGCAGACCAAATGGTAGAAACAGCACCAACGATGACAAAAAATGTTATGACAACCCCAAATAATGCAATCTTTCTTTGCTTTTTTGTGGGCGATTTTTTTCTCTCATGCTGTCTTGAAACTGCAGTGCCATTTGCTTTTTTAAGGTCTGACTTTGAAAAGTTTTTCGGTTTTTCCTTCGTAGATTTTTCCTGTGTAGAGTTATTTTCCTGCTCTAAATTTACTTTTTCACCGGCAGTCACTTGAATATGTTTACTTTTTCTATCCAGATCAATTGGTTCAGGCATTTCTTCGATTATCTTTGCGGTTTGTATAAAGGATGGTTTTGGAGCATCTTCATATGTATCTGCAGATTTAACAGTATTTTCAGGGTTCTTCGCTTTTTTTGCGGATGTTGAATTATTAGCGCCTTTTCCTTTTTTTATGCCGCTGTTTATCTCGTTCAAAATGGCATTTAATTCTGTATCCTTTTCGCTTGGCATATTGTATGCACCTACCTCTCTATCTTATCTGTCCATTCCCCATGATGATATACTTGTTGCTTGTGAGCTCTGGCAGCCCCATAGGGCCTCTTGCATGAAGTTTTTGCGTGGATATTCCAATTTCAGCACCAAATCCAAACTCTTCACCGTCTGTAAATCGAGTCGACGCATTCACATACACTGCCGAAGAATCAACTCTGCTTGTAAATTTATCTGCACTTTCAATACTTTTTGTAACGATAGATTCAGAGTGACCTGTTGAGTAGTTAGCTATATGGTCAATTGCCTCATCAATGTTTTTGANNTAACCGATAATACATAGTCTAAAAACTCAGTGGCATAATCGTCGTCAGTTGCAGCTGTCACACTTTTGCCTAAAATGTCTCTTGTTTTTTCACAACCTAGTATGATTACATCCTTAGCATCAAGCCTTTTCTTAACCATAGACAAGAATTTTTTGGCAATGCTTTCATGCACCAACAAACTTTCACAGGCATTGCATACAGAAGGTCGACTGGTTTTTGAATTAAAAACAATCTCGGTAGCCATTTGTAAATCAGCTGATTCATCCACAAATACATGGCAATTTCCAACACCAGTTACAATCACAGGCACAGTTGCATCTTCAACTACCACCTTGATTAAACCTGCTCCGCCTCTTGGAATTAAAACGTCCAGATAGCCATTAAGCTTCATCATCTCAAGCGAGGTTTCCCTCGAAGTGTCTTCAACTAGAGTAATCATATCTGGATTCATTCCGCATTTTATTATAGCAGATTGAAGCAAATTTATCAACGCTATATTTGTTTCTATTGCTTCTTTACCACCACGTAGCATAACAGCATTAGAAGACTTTATACAAAGTGTTGCGGCATCTACCGTCACGTTTGGACGTGACTCATAAATGATTCCAATGATTCCGATTGGAATGCGTTGCTTCTTAATTTTAAGCCCATTTGGCAAAGTCTTGCCAAATATGACTTCTCCGATTGGGTCAGGTAACGCTACAATCTTTTTTATAGAGTTTACAATCCCATTAATTCTGTCCTCGTTTAGCATCAATCGGTCAATCAATGTGCCTTGGATTCCATTCAAAGCAGCATTCTGCAAATCCTTTGCATTTGCCTTTATGATTTCCTCCTTGCCATCAAGCAATTCCTGTGCCATGGCAAGCAGCAAATCGTTCTTTTGCTTAGTCGTAGCATAGGCGATATCCGGTTGTGCAGCCTTTAGTTTGATTGCAAGATTTTTTATGTACGGCATTACATTCGCTCCCCTCTTTTTTAGTTTTGTTTAAATAGGGTACCAACGGCTTTGTTATCTAACAAATCATATATATTATTTGGGTTTTCACCATTGACTATGTACATCGGAATGTTCACCTTCATGCAAATTTGTGCGGCATGAAGCTTTGTAATCATTCCACCAGTTCCAAGGGATGAGCCTTTGCCCCCTGCGAGGGAAACGATATTGTCATCAATTTCATTCACAACGCTGATTAATGTAGCGTCGCTATATTGTTTTGGGTCTTTATCGTAAAGTCCATCAATGTCTGACATTATAATAAGCAAATCAGCCCCGACCAATTCACTTACAATTGCAGAAAGTGTGTCATTGTCACCAAACTCAATTTCCTCAGTAGAAACGGTGTCATTCTCGTTGACAATGGGAATGACCTTGAGCTCTAGTAATCGCTCAAAGGTGTTGATAACATTTTGCTTGCGATTAGTGTCCTCAATGATATCCCGAGTTAAAAGAATTTGTGCGGCATTGTGATTGTATTCAGAGAAATACTTATCGTAAATATACATAAGCTCGCTTTGTCCAAGTGCAGCACAAGCCTGTTTTGTGGACATATCACTTGGTCTCTCTGAAAGCGACAGCTTGCCCACACCAACTCCAATTGCACCAGATGTCACCAAGACAATTTCTTTCCCTGAGTTTTTAAGGTCAGAAAGAACTTTTACCAAAGCCTCAATCCGCCTAATGTTTAACATCCCAGTTTTATGAGTTAAGGTAGATGTTCCAACCTTGACTACAACCCTATTTGCATCCCTCAAAATTGACATTTATGTCCCTCCAAATTGTTATTGTTATCAAATTATTATAATATTTCATCAGCATATACAGCAAAGCCTGCTTTAATTTTTGGTATTACAAAAGGAATTGTAACCAAAAATAAACAAAGTAGATAATAAGGAAGAATAGCAAGCATTGTATACAGTAAGCTATGCTTATTTTCTTTTGCTATTTTTTGTGAAAGTGCCAGTGCCTTAAAAGGATTTGTTTGAATTCCTTTTATATAGATATAATCGGTATAGAAAAAACCAATTACATAATAAATTGAAACGATAAGCCCTATAACAAACACGACCACCATGATAATCATAAGCGAACCCAATACTGGGCCTGCTGAAGCTTTTCCTATGTCAAGAATAGGCTCTAAAATGGCGGCAAGTATGATACTGGGCAACATGGGGACTAGGAACGTCAAAAATATTGCAATATATCTGATAAGGCAAAAATGGAGTGCAGATATATATTTTTTTAAATTTCCAAAATAGGAAAAAGCAATTGTCGCAGGCAAATGCTCTCCATTTATGCTTTGATACCAGCTTTTAATATTAAGCCTTAGGGGCGACAGCATAATAATAGTTAAAATAAGGGTTGTCACTGCGGCAACAACTGTGTCTAAGGAAAAATCCTTTGTGATGTTAAAGTCAAGCATAACGGTAGAAAAAAACATAGAGGCTATCTTTCCGATAAGATTGATACACAAATAGGTAACCATAACCACCAATGTCAGTGAAATGCCCACACCAAAGTTCCCTCGAAGCTTTTGGCTCGATTCTTCTCGTGTTTTTGCTTGCAACAATCCTATCCCTCCTAAAGACATCATAAATTATAGTATAAGCGTAAGCATTAATATAATCTGCAATGCGCGATTTTGACGTAGCAAATTTCGCACTGCTATTGAAATCATACTATTTGCTTGCAAATACAGTATACCATAACTATTTTAATTTACATACTAGTTGTTTTAATGATTTACTAAGCTAACTCTATTCCTTTTTGGTAATCAAGCATAATATTATCCTTGTCACTACCGTATGGTATCGGTGTAAAGACTTCAAAGGAATTAGTATTCCCCCAAAGCTGTGCATTTATCATAAGGGTATAGCCTTTTCCACTATCCACTGCCCACTCAAGCGGAGCTCTTTTGGGAATACCGCAAAGCGCCAAAAGCGACATCATAACACCTGCATGGGTAACCAGTGCCGCCTCACTAATTTGGTCCTTCATCATATCCTTTATGACAAGATCCAAGCCTTTTANNTTTTCTCGCCACCCTCTGGTGTAACCTCTTGGTTGCTTTGCACCCAGTCAACAAATTGCTCTGTTCCTTCAAGCTCTTGTATTGTCTTGTTTTCAAACTCACCAAAGGAATATTCCCTCAAATCGTCTACGGTAATTGGTGTCATATGCGGGTAAATCATTCTCGCTGTTTGGATTGCACGTTTGAGTGGGCTTGTGTATACTCTTCCAATATTGGGGTACTCGTAATCCTGCATGAGGGATAACAATTCCGCCGCTCCCTGCTCGCAAAGGTCTAAATCGGTGTTGCCAATATATTTACCCTCGAAATTTGCTGATGTCAAGCCATGACGTATCAAAAATATCTTGTATGTTCTCATAATTTTTCTTCCTCTCTTTTGTAATATTTTCACAAATCGTCCATATTTTTTCGACAAAAAGTTAAGAATTTCTTCAAACGGCTTTACAAATAGTAACTTATATAATATAATTTACTATACGTTAAAGTTTTAGGAGGTCGTTCCATGAATGCTGATTTTCCAAGGATACTTACGCTTCTTCGGAAAGAGCGTGGTATCAGCCAAAAGCATGCTGCAGCTGAATTGAATATTTCTCAAGCACTATTGTCCCATTATGAAAAGGGAATTAGAGAATGTGGACTTGAGTTTGTCGTCCGCACTGCTGATTTTTATAGTGTTTCATGCGATTATTTACTAGGTCGATCTCCCGAAAGAACAGGCGCAAAGCTGTCTTTTGATGATATACCGGAAGCTGATGCGCAAGGAAAAGAAAACACACTAAGAGGTAGCATTTTGCCTACCTTGAACAAAAAGCTGATATTTAACGCACTGAATATTGTGTTCGATATGCTATTAACCATCAATGATAAAGAGCTTACAACTGAAATCTCAAACTTTTTAAACCTTTCAGTTTATCGTTCATTTCGTATTTTGTACGGAATAAATGCTAAAAATGAACAAACGCTTTTTACTGTTTCGCCTAGATTGGGACAAGCAAAGGCGCTTGCCGCCATGACAATTTGTGAGGCTATCTCAACTAACAGAACGTCTGCAATAAAGTCATCTTCCTCTGCAATTACGGACAAGCTTTACATTACCACCGAAACGCTTGCAAAGGACTATCCGTTGTTTTCTTCATCCTTGCTTAATCTGATTAAAAACTCTGAAAACGTCTTAAATAAGTAACTAATAATATATTTTAACATTTTTTCCATTAAAAATAAAGTCTTTTTATTTTAATAATATAATAACACAATGTAGGTACTTGAATTTAATTTTTTAACGATGCCTTCAAATGTAAAAGGGGTGGGGTTATGCTCTTTCTAAAAAAGCACATGAAACTGATTGGCATTGGGCTTTTTGCTATTTTGTTCTTAGCAATTGCCGTTTTATTTGGGATATACGATTTGATTATTTCAAATGCAATTGCAAATGTTGAGTCTGGCTTTGGACTTACAATGGAACTTTCGGGAATGCTTGTAGCACCCTATCTGTTCATTGCGGCAGGTTTTATTATTGCAGTCTACTATCAAAAATGCCCACAAGTAGCATTTAGAAGAACCAAGATTTGGCTAGGCATCTTCTTTGCATTTGGTGGTATTTGTTTTTGTGGTTACATCTACAATCAATTTTCAAGTATTGCCAGCTTTTTTGCATTCCTCCTTACAGGTATTGTATGTGGAATATTCATCGCAATTCTACGAAAAAGAACTGTTGGCCAACTCTATGAGCTATTGAAAATTGCTGTGGTTACTATAATTTATCTCATATCAGTGTTAGTATTTATCAATCTTATAAAAATATTTTGGGGCAGAGTTCGTTTTAGAGAAATGACTGACCCTGCACAATTCACACGCTGGTTTATCCCTCAAGGAATTACTGGTGATCGTTCCTTTCCGTCAGGACACACTGCAAACGCCGCTACACTATATGTTGTCACTATGCTTGCACCACTGTTAAAGAAGTACTGGCAAAAGGTGTTATGCTATCTCGTTCCTATCTTATGGATTGTTGTAATGGCATTAAGCAGAGTTATGGTGGGCGCACATTATGCGTCAGACGTACTCTTTGGTGGAGTAATTTCAATTTTACTGTTTTATATTTGCAAAAAACTTGTGTTGAAAAAATTTGAGGTGTAGCATGAAAAATAATAACGACATTAGGCTTTATAATGTCATGTTTCCTTTATGGATGCTGATACTTTTCCCTATGACGTGGCTGGTTGTTATCCCCGCGAATTTCATAATCGACAGTGTAGTTTTGCTAATTACAATAAAATGCTTAAAGCTTGACAACATGAAGCTAATTTACAAAAAGTCAATTTTAAAAGTGTTTTTATTTGGTTTTCTAGCTGATTTTGTTGGTGGCTTGATTATGCTTTTATCCCAGTTTATACCTTATAGCCAAGATAACTGGTGGTATGAGAATATGACAAATGCGATTGCCTTTAATCCATTTGAAAATGTTTTCAGCTTTATTTACGTGCTTATTGCAACTTCTGTTGCAGGTTACTTAATCTACCTATTTAATTACAAATTTTCTTTTAAAAATCTTGAAATTGAACTTGCAAAAAAGAAGAGGATTGCACTATCCATTGCAATCTTTACCGCACCTTACTTGTTTTTCTTTCCAAGTCGATTGCTCTATTAATAGTAGTATAGACCAGTTACAGTCTAATATTGTGAAAACAGACCATAATCTATATATAAAAATGAAAGCCACCCATAAAGGGTGGCTTTTTCATGTTATTTATGCAAGTTCTTTGCGTTGAATTCGTTTTTTCATCAATTTAGGGGCTACAAGTCCTGTCACTGTTTCTCCAGTAATTGTAATTTTCGCCACATCAGTTTGGGACGGTATCACAAACATCAAATCAGAAAGGATATCCTCTAATATACCACGAAGTCCACGTGCACCAGTTTTGCGCTCCAGTGCAAGCTTTGCAATCTCTTTATAAGCGTCAGCTGTGAACTCAAGCTCAACATTGTCCAATGAAAAAAGTGCTTTATATTGCTTGATAAAAGCATTTTTAGGCTCAGTCAAAATCTTGATCAGCATATCTTCGTCAAGCTCTTCAAGAACAGCTATGACTGGAATACGTCCAACAAGCTCAGGAATAAGTCCGTATTTTACAAAATCGTGAGGGATTACTTTTTTCATTATATTTGCAGTATTTTTATCGTTCTTTGGTGTTAGTTCTCCACCAAAACCAAATGCAGATTTTTCACCACGTTTGGCAATAATTTTCTCAATACCATCAAAAGCACCGCCACAAATGAACAATATGTTCTTCGTGTCAACTTGGATAAATTCTTGGTGTGGATGTTTTCTTCCGCCTTGGGGAGGAACGTTTGAAACAGTACCCTCAAGAATTTTTAGTAACGATTGTTGAACACCCTCGCCCGATACATCTCTAGTGATAGAGGTGTTTTCAGACTTGCGTGAAATTTTATCGATTTCGTCGATATAAATAATACCACGTTCAGCGGCTTGTACGTCAAAATCTGCCGCCTGAAGTAGACGAACAAGCACATTTTCAACGTCATCGCCAACATAGCCAGCCTCAGTTAGGGTGGTTGCGTCTGCAATTGCAAAGGGAACATCAAGTGTTTTAGCAAGGGTTTGTGCAAGCATTGTCTTACCAACACCGGTTGGCCCAAGCAACAAAATGTTGCTTTTTTGCAATTCAACATCGAGTTTTCCAATGTGTTTGATACGTTTATAGTGGTTATATACTGCAACAGCCAACGCACGTTTTGCAGTTTCTTGACCAATTACATATTCATCAAGTACTGCTTTTATCTCAAGGGGTTTAAGCATTGGCAGGCTAGTTTTGGGTTTTGTAGTAGGTTTTGGCTCAAAATTATCCTCATCATATAACATTTGATAGCACAAATCTACACATTCATCACAGATGAATGTTCCGTTTGAAAACAGTAAGCGTTCAACCTCTGATTCTCTTT
The DNA here is from genome assembly GCA_002295325.1 of Ruminococcaceae bacterium UBA866. Classification (GTDB taxonomy): domain Bacteria; phylum Bacillota; class Clostridia; order Oscillospirales; family Ruminococcaceae; genus Paludihabitans. The sequence goes on from DBGA01000055.1 coordinate 25,278, forward strand.
TGCCACAAAAATTACAGCTTGGAAATTTTTTATCATCTTTATTTGCCATAAAATCTCCTTTATTATTGGTGGTAAACCACCAATTTATCTCTTAGTGAAAACCTTGTCGATAAGACCATACTCAAGAGCAGCGTCAGCGTACATAAAATAATCACGTTCGCAGTCACGCTCGATAGTTTCAATATCTTTGCCTGTATTATCAGCCAAAATCTTGTTTAGTCTATCTTTCATTTTAAGCATTCTCTCAGCTTGAATTTTAATGTCAGTTGCCTGCCCTTTGCTTCCGCCTGAAGGCTGATGAATCATAATTTCGCTGTTTGGTAGAGCATAACGCTTGCCTTTTGCACCACTTGAAAGCAAAAACGCACCCATTGATGCAGCCATACCTATACAGATTGTTGAAACATCACATTTGATGTAATTCATAGTATCATAAATTGCCATACCCGAAGTGATTGAGCCGCCTGGGCTGTTAATATATAGGCTAATATCTTTATCTGGATCTTGACCCTCAAGATATAATAGCTGTGCTACTACCAATGAAGCTGTTACGTCATTCACTTCATCGCAAAGCATAATAATTCTATCATTTAGAAGTCTTGAATAGATGTCATACGAGCGCTCGCCGCGACTTGTTTGTTCTACGACCATTGGAACTAAACTCATAGTATAATCTCCTTTTAAATATTTTGTAAAATTTCGCCGATTTCACTCTTTATGCTAGTAATGTTTAGCCCGTTTTCACAGGCTAAACATTACTTTAAAAAACTAATTTAATTAAGCCTCTGTGATTACAGCATTGTCCTTGATAAGATCAATTGCTTTGTTTACAGCTAGGTCTTTTGTAAAATCTTCTACAGGAATAAAGGATTTAACCTTCTCAACATCCATTTTGTAGCTGTCAGCAACTTTTTGATACTCAGCATCTACATCTTCCATAGAGATTGTGATGTTTTCAAGCTCAACAATTTTTTCAAGTGCTAATCTAATTTTAACTTGCTTTGCAGCTTGCTCTTCAAATGTTTGTCTGAAAGATTCCATTGGCATACCTGTGTATTGTAGGTAAGTGTCAATGTTCATTCCTTGGGATTGAAGTCTGTATTCGAAATCACGAACCATATCGTCAATTCTTGCTTCGTTCATCTCAACTGGAATTTCAGCAGTCATATTTTCAATTACAGCGTCAATCAATGTATTTTCAACTGCATCATTTGCTTCTTTTTGAGCAGTTTCTTCCATTTTTGCTTTAATGTCAGCTTTAAGCTCAACAAGAGTATCAAATTCGCTTACATCTTTTGCAAACTCATCATCAATTTCTGGTAGTTCTTTGCCTTTGATTTCGTGAAGTTTACATTTAAATGTTGCAGCTTTGCCTTTTAGCTCTTCTGCTTGATATTCTGCTGGGAACTCAACGTTTACGTCAAATTCTTCGCCAATTGTTTTGCCTTCAACTTGCTCTTCAAATCCAGGAATGAATTGACCTGAACCTAACTCTAGGCTGAATTGCTCTGCTTTTCCGCCGTCAAATGCAACATCATCAACATAACCGTCAAAGTCAATTACAACTGTATCGCCATTTTGTGCCGCTCTGTCGGTCACATCAACCAAACGAGAGTTTCTGTTACGCATAGCATCTATTCTAGCATCAACGTCTTCATCTGAAACAGCTTTCACTGTTTTTTCAGTTTTAACGCCTTTGTAGTCTTTTACTTCAACTTCAGGTTTTACGATACAAATTGCAGTAAACTCAAAACCGTCCGCTTTTTCTACTGATTTCATATCAACTTCTGGACGAGCAACAACTTCAAGTTTTGCCTCTTCAATAGCCTCAGCCAAAGCTGCAGGATATAACTCGTTGATTGCATCTTCAAAGAAAACGCCCTCGCCATATAGTTTTTCAACCATACTCTTAGGTGCTTTGCCCTGTCTAAATCCAGGAACATTTATTTTTTTAACATTTTGCTTGTATGCCTTGTCAATTGCTTTGCCAAAGCTTTCTGCGTCAACCTTAATTGTCAACTCGTATTTGTTTGTGTCTAGTTTATTTGTATTAATTAAACTCATCATAATCCTCCGTATTAAATATAAAATTACTTATCTTGCATTATACCACATATTTATCGATTTTACTATACCTATTCTAACATACTTTAAGCCAATTTCGTTAATTATTTGTAAATTCCTACAACACTTTTACCGGTCTAAAGTCTGTATAATCGCAAGATACCAAGCGATAATTAATGCCTTGATAATCGCCGTCAATTGCATATTGAAAGCCTGCTCCATGAATATGCCCATAAAAACATCTTTTTACACCATATTCCTTTAAAACATCAATGATTTCTTTGCATTCATTGATATAGTATACTGGTGGATAATGCAAAAAACCAATCGGCTCTTTAGAGAGCTTTTTACCCTCTTCAAGGGAAAGCCTTAGCCTTCCAGCCTCACGCATTAGCACTTTTTTGTCAACCTGCTCACCCTGTTCGTTAATCCAACCCCTTGTGCCACAGATTGAGTAATTACCATATTCGTAAGCATTGTTAAACAAAATCTTAATGGTTGAAAATCCATTTAACTCAATAAAATCATCACATTTTTTCTTGGTGCTAAACCAATAGTCATGATTTCCTCTTAGGATAATTTTTTGCCCGGGAAGGCTATTTATGAAGTCGAAATCAGGCTGTAATTCTTCAAGCGACATTGCCCATGAGATATCCCCCACAATGACTACGGTATCGTTCTCTGTAATTGTATCGTTCCAGTTTTGTGTTAAACGAGGCAGATAATTTTCCCAGCCCTTAAAAATGTCCATAGGTTTGTCACAGCCAAACGACAAGTGTAAGTCGCCTATTGTATAAAGGCTCAAAGCTCCGCCTCCTTTTTATGAAATTATAATCGGCGATCTGCCATTATAAACCCAATGTTTTCATTACTTCTTGCTTGATATCTGACTTATCAATNNTTTCAAGTCTGCAAGCTCAATTGGTAGCTCCAACCCAGAAAGATTACGTAGCTCATCAATTTGGCTATATTCATCATCAGATGTTAACTCTTTTATCGCAGATAACACGTTTCCTGCAAACTTGTATGGATTTGCAGTGGACGCAATGATAACTTTTTTCTCGTCACCAGTTTTATTGCGATAATCCTCGTAAACCTTGACTGCAACTGCTGTATGTGTGTCGCATAGGTAGGAGTACTTATTGAACACCTTTGCAATTGTTTCCTTAGTTTGTGCATCATCACAGTATCCACCAAAGAAGTTTTCCTGCAATTTCGCCTTTACAGAGTCGGAAACTTCGTACTTGCCTTGCTCATTTAATGACTTATACCACTCTTTAATTAAGATGTCATCATTGTCTGACAAATCAAAAAGCAGACGCTCCAAATTCGAGGAAATAAGAATATCCATAGAGGGTGAAATTGTAGTTTTGAATTCACGATTTTTATCGTAAACACCTGTATTTATAAAGTCTGTAAGCACCTTGTTTTCATTTGATGCACAGATTAGTTTATCAAACGGAACGCCCATTTTCTTAGCATAATAAGCCGCAAGTATGTTACCGAAGTTTCCGGTAGGAACGCAAACATTCACCAAATCACCAAGCTTAATTTCCTCATTTTTAACAAGGTCAGCATAAGCAGAAATATAGTAAACAATTTGCGGAACCAATCTACCCCAGTTGATTGAGTTTGCAGAGGAGAACATTTTACCGTTATCCTCGAGCAATTTTGCAAGCTCTTTATCGGTAAAGATACTCTTAACTGCTGTTTGTGCATCGTCAAAATTGCCGTTGATTGCACATACAAAAACGTTGTTGCCCTCTTGCGAAGTCATTTGACGCTTTTGCATTGGACTTACACCGTCTTGCGGATAAAATACAATAATTTTAGTGCCAGGGACGTCTTTAAAGCCCTCAAGTGCAGCTTTTCCAGTATCGCCGGAGGTTGCAACAAGGATAACAATTTCCTTGTCGTTATCAATCATTTTTGCAGAGGTTGTCAATAAATGTGGCAACAGTTGAAGTGCCATATCCTTAAACGCACAGGTTGGGCCATGCCACAACTCTAGCATATATCTGCCCTCATAAAGGTGAGAAATGTCTGTGATTGTATCAGACTTAAACTTTTCTTTTGTGTAGGCTTTTTGGACGCAAGAAGTTAAATCCTCATCTGAAAAGTCAGTCAAAAACAGTGACAAGACTTCAATTGCACGCTCAACATAACTCTTATCTGCTAGACACTCAATATCAGCAAGTTCAAGCAACGGAAAATATTTAGGAACAAAAAGCCCACCCTCATGGGATAACCCCATGGTGATAGCCTCTGCTGAATTTACCTCAATCGAATTGTTTCGTGTACTTTTATAAAACATAGTTAGGAGCATACTGTTTCATTCATAAAATGTAGTTGTCAATATGAATGTCTGACATCTATGCCCACGTCCCACCTTTCGTTGTGAATTTATTCTGTCCGCCATAAAACCAATTACACAATTATATTTTTCTCTGTAAATTGTCTTGCATTTTCATAGAACAATTTGTCAGCGATTTTTTTACCATACCATTTTACCACATTACCATAGAATATGTAAAGTGCATCTATTCCTTTTAAAAAGCTAGGCATAGGAGCGCCATCAAAATCCGAGCCAAGTGAGAGAATATTTTCACCACCAAGCACTAAGATATGGTCAAGGTGACGTTTAAAATCCTCTATCGCACAGTCTTCTTTTCCATTGACAAACACAGGATAAAAATTAAACCCACAAAGCCCCTTATTTTCAATCAGATACTTCAGCTGATAGTCGTGCAAGTTTCGCTTGTTATCATGGATTGCACGAGAATTAGAATGGGTGGCAACAAGTGGTTTCTTTGCCAGTTTAAAAACCTCATCTACGCCCTTTTCATTGAGGTGAGAGATATCGACGATAATATTATTTCTTTCAAGTTCAATAATCGCCTCACGCCCAAATCCAGTAAGTCCCCTATCACTACCTTTGGCTCCACAACCTATCTCATTGTCCTCGTTCCAAACAAGGGTTAGAAATGAGATACCAAGCTGTTTTAAGTCATGAATTCGCTCAATCTTTCCACCTAGGACGTGACCACCCTCAACCGACATTAACGCAGAGCATTTACCCTCTGTAATGTCTTTACCAGTGTGGTAAAGATCAATCTTATCCGAGTGGCATTTTATTTCGCTAAGAAGCACTTCTCTTTGCTTTAAAAAGTGGTTATATGCTTCTTCCCCACGATAATGAGTATCAAGCCAAAACGCAAATACCTGCACCCAAGTTCCTAGTTGATTTCCACGCTCTAGGTCAAGTTGTAGTTGGTTTTTTTCAAGACTTTGCCCCTTTTCAAGACACTCTGTTATGGTATCACAATGCAAATCAAATAGACGCATCATGCCCACCCCCTCCAAAATTTTCAACACAAACCTCTCAGTCATGTTGAAAACATATGCTAATTTTCTTCGACAAATGCGTTTTTTATATGGTTTATTTCAGTTACTGCAATTTTTTTATTTCCTGTAAAGTAGACCTCAACCACATCAAAACGTGGCTGTAGCTTAATATTATTTTCTTCAATATAGCAGTTTGCTGTTTTAATTAGTTTTTGCTGCTTTGACCGACTTACAGCCTCTCTCCCACTAAGCAGAGAGTTTTCCTTGCGTGACTTTACCTCAACAAAGGCTATGATATTGTCTTTTTGTGCAATGACGTCAACCTCGCCATAAGCCGAATGATAATTTGAAAATAAAACCCTATATCCCTTTGATTTGAGATATTCAGCTGTTGTTTCCTCACCAATATCGCCACGACGTTTCGCTATTGATTTTTCACCGCTAAGATACTTTTTCAAAAATGAGTTTCTATGTACATCAGATATACCAAACTTATCAAGCATTTCGTAATGCAGGGTTGTGCCATATCCCTTGTGCTTAGAAAACTGATACTCGGGATATTGCTCGGCTACTTTTTTCATATAGCGGTCACGTTCAACCTTAGCAAGGATTGAAGCCGCCGCAATACAAGCTGAGGTCGCATCACCTTTGACCACACATCTGCTGTGTACTTTAAGGTGTGGATTTTGATTTCCGTCAACAAGCACAAGCTTTGGAGTGACGTTTAACCCGTCAACTGCCCTATTCATTGCAAGAAAGGTCGCTTGCAGAATGTTAAGCTGTTCGATTTCAGCAATGGTAGCAATTCCGACACAGTAGCTTACAGCTTGTGATTTTATCAAATCATAAAGCTCTTCACGCTTTTTTTCATTTAGCTTTTTGCTATCATTCAGACCCTCAATAATGCAATTAGGCGGCAGTATTACTGCCGCCGCATAAACGTCGCCTGCTAGTGGGCCTCTGCCCGCCTCGTCAACACCACAAAGCAGAGATACCCCTTGAGAGTTATCATATTCAAATAGGTTCATATCTATCACCTTAGTTTCTTAAATGTGTTGGTTCGTGCAATTAATTTTGTGGTGGAATTGAAACAATCCTCAGTCAACTTTGCTGACAGCTCCTTTTAAAAGGAGCCTTAAAAACGGACGACCACAGGTCGCCCCTACAGGGTTTGTTGCATATTTTTCGTGGTAATCGAACGGACGACCGCAGGTCGCCCCTGCAAGGTATTATCAACTGGCATTTATTCAGCCGAAAGTTCTTCCACAGGCATTTCTTCAACTGGTTTTGTTTGAACTGGTGTAGTGATTGCCGGAGGTGCTTCAAACGTAATCTTTCCAAGCTTTCCACCACGATACTCATCAAGCAATGTGATTGCTGCACGTTCAAGATTGACCTCTCCACCAGGAATCAACATTCCACGTTTTCTGCCGATTGCCTCAAGCAGCTCATATCCAGAAAGGTTTTCGTCTATTTCAATCTTATAACGTTCAATCAAACGCTCAGGGTAAGACTCTGCAAGATAGGCAGTAAGTCTTGCCGCAAGGAGCTCAATATCCAAAATATCGTCCTTAACTGCACCAGTGAATGCCAAACGCTCACCAACAAGCTTGTCCTCAAACTTAGGCCACAATACACCCGGCATATCCAAAAGCTCAATGTCTTTTGTTAAACTTACCCATTGTTTTCTAACGGTAACACCGGGTCTGTCCTCAACCTTTGTCTTTTTTGTGGCTGCCATTATGTTAATGAATGATGATTTTCCAACGTTTGGAATGCCCACTACCATAATACGGGTCATCCTGCCCGCCATACCCTTTTGTTCACGTCTATCCAAAAGCTCCGCTAGCACTTCTTTAAGAAGTGGCATAAACTTTGCTGTTCCGTTTCCACTTTTACAATCACAAGCGATTGCAGGAATTCCTTTGGCTTTATAATATTCAAGCCATTTTTTTGTCATATTGCCATCTGCTTGGTCTGATTTATTGAGCATAATAATCCTAGGCTTTGTGCTAATCCAAGTATCAAGCTGAGGGTTTCGGCTTGACATCGGAATACGTGCGTCTGTAATTTCAAGCACCATATCAACTAGCTTTAGATTTTCGCTTATAAGCCTGCGAGTTTTCGCCATATGTCCCGGAAACCATTGTATTGAGGGAACTTCGATTTGTTTCATATTGTCCTGCATCTTTTTCTCCGTTCTGCTAATTTTCTTATTCTATCTTTCCTATTTTATCGAGTGGAAATATTCTAAAAATGACTTTTCCAAGAACATTTCTTTTGTCAATCATACCTATTTTTGCAAGTCTGGAATCGTCGGAATGATTGCGATTGTCACCCATCACAAAAACATGGCCATCTGGCACTATAGTTGGTCCGACAAAATCCTTACGCTTTTTGGTTATTTCATTGATAAAAGGCTCTGACAAAAGCTTATCGTTAACATAAACACTTCCAGTATCAAAATCAATGTCAATTTTGTCACCTTCGAGCGCAATGATACGCTTCACCAGTGTAGTGTCATCTTTTCGTCTGATAACAACAACGTCATTATAGTCGTACTTGCCATGAATATTGGTTGAAATAATACGGTCGCAATCCTGCAAGGTCGGCTCCATTGAAGAACCGTCCACGGGTGACATTCTAAACACAACCACCATAAAAATGGACATGAAAATAATTGTAAAAACAATGACTTCAACCCAAGAAAAAATCTCTTTTTTGATGTCAAATTTGCCTTTTGGCTTTAAAACCTTAGAATTTATATCAAGCTTCATACTGCTGTCCTTTTGCTTTATGTCATTGAACAAAAGCTGTTATTTTATCTTCCCCATTTTGTTAAGCGGAAATATCCTAAAAATAACTTTCCCAAAAATATTTCTTTCATCAATCATACCAATTTTTTTATCTCTTGAATCGTCGGAATGATTGCGGTTATCTCCCATTACAAAAACGTGTCCTTCTGGGACAACCATAGGCCCTTTAAAGCCAAGCGACAATTCTGTGGTTTCGTTGATAAAATCTTCTGTTAAAAGCTTATCGTTGACATAAACACTTCCAGTATCAAAATTGATATCGATTTTGTCCCCTGAGAGTGCAATGACGCGCTTTACCAGTGATGTGTCATCCTTTCGTCTGATAACAACAACATCGTTATATTCATAATCGCCATGTATACTTGTTGTAATGATGCGGTCACCATGATGCAACGTTGGTTCCATTGAAGAACCATCCACCCTCATCATTCTGCCAACAAAGGTAATAATAAGTGCTACTGCAATAAGGCTGATAACCAAGGTTTCTATCCAAGAAAAAATCTCTTTTTTCAGGTTAAACTCCTCTTTTTCCACATTGTCTTTATTCCCGTGCTCAAGTTTCATACCCTCACCCCTAAACAAGTTATTTATGTTAAAATACAAAAAAGGGACGTATAACCGTCCCTTTCCATTCCACACAAAGCGTAAATTTATTTGATTTTTTGTTTAACTTTAGCTGCTTTGCCCACTCTGTCACGAAGATAGTAAAGTTTAGCACGACGAACGCGACCGTTTCTAACAACTTCTACTTTGTCAACATTTGGGGAATGAACTGGGAAAACTCTCTCAATTCCACAACCATGTGATATACGGCGAACTGTAAATGTTTCTTGAACTCCGCCATGTTTTTGAGCGATAACAGTACCTTCAAAAAGCTGAATTCTTTCTTTTTCGCCCTCTTTGATTCTTACGTGAACCTTAACTGTATCACCAATCTCAAATTTAGGTTTTTCGGTTTTAATGCTTTCATTTGCAATAAGTCTTAATGCATCCATTTTCATTATCCTCCTACAATTTCAGACATTCTTGCAAAATACTTCGCAGAGGACTGCCCGTTTAATTTGAATTATCAATTCTAATTAATCCCCACAACCAAAAAGCTGTGGTGTGCCAAGATTGAATTTTATCTAAGCAATAGTGGTAAAAAACCACCACATTATAAAAAAGCCCCTTACCCATAGGCATGAGTACTTCAAGTGCATATTAATGCCTGTATATCATAACATAGGATTGGTCAATTTGCAAGTATTTTTTTACAATTTAAAACAAATTAAAATATTTGTTGATTATTTCCTATTTCTATGCTATTATTATTAAAGCTATGATACTACATATAAAGGGACTCGTAAAGGCTTTATGTGTTTTATAGGAAACTTATATTATTTGGAGGCAATTCTATGAACGTTTTACAACTTATCGGCGGTATATTGCTTTTAATCGCGAGCATACTAATTATTATTCTCGTTGTAATGCAAGATAGTAAGCAATCAGGCATGTCGGCTATGACTGGTCAATCAGATTCATATCTTTCAAAAAATAAAGGCAAGACTTTAGAGTCTAAGCTAGTATTTATAACCAAGGTTTTCGTAGTTGCGTTTTTCGTGCTAACAGTTGGAATGAACTTGATTATTAGATATGTTAAATAACCAGATTGTTTAAAGCCCTGCTGTAAGCAGGGCTTTTTCATACCCATTTTCAGCAGGACTAGATATTTTACCCCAAAAACTATAACTATATTGTAAAAAGAACACCCTTTTTACATTCACAATTACTTATCGGTCAATTGAAAGGACTCATATGAATCAAATTTTAATTTTAAACATCAAAACAGCGCTAAACAAAGCAAAAAAACGTGGGTTAAGCTTTAAAGAGCTGATGTCCGCCTCCAAAGTTGGCGTAAAAGGTCAACGTGAATTTCGTGAGTGTCTTAGATTTCTCGAAAAAAACGGCGAAATCATCGACCGTAAAACAAAAATTTACGCTACAAAGTTTTTAGATATCAAGCCTGCAACTGTGACAAGGCTCAACAAAACCTTTGGATTTGTGAAGCTAAACGAGGATGAAAGCGAAATGTTTATCCCCGGTAAATACTTTATGGGGGCATTACCGGGAGATACTGTGCTCGTTTCCCCAATTCCTTCACGAGGCACATCCCCTGAGGGTGAAATTGTAAAAATTCTGACAACAGGGCAATCGGAATTTACAGGAACACTTTATCAATCTGAATTTGGCGCATATATAAGTCCCGATAATATGATTAAATTCGACCTGCCGATTCGTCTTCGTGATATTGGCGGAGCTAAAATCGGCGACAAGGTGCTTTGTGCCATCACCGAGCGTGGCGAACGTCACTCTGATCACAAAGTTAAGGTAATCGCTAGCTATGGTGACAGCCAAACTGCTGCAAACTGTGCCCAAGCGTTGCTTGATTTGAACGGAATAAAACTTGCTTTCCCAGAAAAAGCACAAGCCGAGGCTATATTTCTTAATCAAAAGGGAATTTCTCAAAAAGAGATGGTTAATCGCCTTGATTTGCGTGATGAAAAAATCTTTACGATTGATGGTGCTGACACCAAAGACATTGACGATGCGATTTCCATTAAAAAGCTAGGTAACTATTATGAGCTTTCGGTTCATATTGCTGACGTTTCGCATTATGTAAAGCCCGGCTCTCCGATCGAAGATGAGGCTTTCAACCGTGGTACAAGTATTTACTTTGCAGACCGTGTTGTTCCTATGCTACCTCGTGAGCTTTCAAACGGAATTTGCTCCCTAAATCCAAACGAGGACAGGCTTGCTTTTTCTTGTATTATGACTGTAGACAAAGATGGCAAGCTGATTGATTTTGATTTTAAAAAGTCAATTATCAATTCTAAAGTAAAGGGTGTTTACTCTGAAATTAATCAAATTTTAGATAGCTCTGAAAACGACGAGATAAAGGCAAAATACAGATTACTTTACGATAGCATTTTCTTAATGAAAGAGCTTGCAAATATCCTAACGAGAAACAAAAAGGCTCGTGGTGCACCCGATATTGAAACCAGTGAAAGCTGGATTGTACTTGACAAAAATTCAGTTGCAGTAGACATTATTCCACGCACACGTGGTGAATCGGAAGTCATCATTGAGGAATTTATGCTGATTGCAAATGAGGCTGCTGCATCGGCGGCTCGCCTAAAGGACATTCCGTTTGTATATCGTGTTCACGAACCGCCATCCGAGCAAAAAATTGATAACCTACATGGTGTGCTTTCTCTGCTTGGCATGGATTGCAAGGACGTAAGATTGAATATGCCTGCATCAGTTTTGGCTAAGCTTATCACTAAATCAAGAGGGTTACCTATCTACCCAATTGTAAACAACATGGTGCTCCGTTCTATGTCAAAGGCAAAATACTTTGAAGTTCCGATTGGTCACTTTGGACTTGTATTGGAAAACTATGCACAGTTTACCTCTCCGATAAGACGTTATCCCGACCTTACTATTCATAGAATTTTGAGTGAGGTAGTGAAAGGAACTCCACTTCCTAAGGTTCGCAAGATGTATGAGAAAGAAGTGGTAAAAGCCTCAAGACGCTCCACCGAAACCGAGCTTAACGCAATGAAACTAGAACGTGAGTGTGATGACCGTTACAAGGCAGAATATATGAAGGCTCATATTGGCGAGGAATACGACGGCATTATCTCTTCACTTGCTCCACATGGGCTATATGTCGAGTTAGCAAACACCGTTGAGGGCTTGCTTAAAGTCGAAAACCTACCTGCGGGAGAATATAGTTTTGATGAAATGATACAATACAAAAATACACTAGATGGCAAAACCTATCGAATTGGTGATGCAATCAAAATAAAATGTATCGGCGTTGATGTATCTGCCGGGAATATTGACTTTAGTGCAGTTTAGTTGTGTGAAAAATAAAAAGATATAAAAAAACAGGAACGCAAATGCGTTCCTGTTTTTTGGTTAGTGCTAGGCTACTGCATTTTTCCTTTTGCGTATAGAAACTATCAGCGTGACGATAGGTAACCAAAAGCTAGGCAATATTATTGCATACATCGCCTGTAATAAAATCGCTGTGCCGATATTGCCCTCATAAGTTTGGATAATATCTTTCGTTTCCAGATACGAAGATAGACTCTCCCGTATTAAATCTCCTGTAAAAAATGCAAGTGCGACTATTGAAAGTATCATCACGGCAGTGTACTGTTTTTTAGTCCCGTTTTTTTGCCATTTCAGCAATAAGTAAGTAGTCAAACAGCCAATAAAAAATGGTACCACCACCCATAGTGCAGGCAAAACTGCTCTACTCCCGACATAAATCGACGTTGGACCATCAGCACTGCCAATGATACCGTAAGCTAATTCCGGCTGTGCAAGAAAAGATATTATAGAAAAAATTAAAAAGACACCTGTAAAAATTGCACCGCCTAAAAACAAAAATCGCCACGGGCTACCCTTTGATCTTGTATATTCGGCTAACTCTGTGTTAAAACCTGCCGCAACTTCTTTAGGCGTACCCATCACAGTTAAAATTTCCTCAATTGTTTCTCCTTTTTCCATTCGAGCATGAATATCGGTAGCAAGGTCACTAATAATTCTTGCTTTCATGTTAAGTGGTAGATGCAGATGATTTTTAATCCCATCAACATATTTTTTTATTATTTTCTCCTGCTGTATCATGATTGCTCCTCCTCACAAAATTGGTCTATACAGGTTGTAAACTGTTTCCATGTGTTATGTTGCTCCTGTAATACAATAAATCCTTTATCAGTAGCTGTATACACTTTTCTAGGTGCGGTGCGCCCTTCACTTGTCTGCCACTGAGCTGTAATCAATCCGTCATCCTCAAGGCGATATAAGATCGGATAAAGTGTCCCCTCTTTTAACAACAGAAGCCCATTGCTTTGTTTGTCCATTTGAGTTAAAAGTTCATAACCATAAGTAGGTTCTTTACAAATTAAGCCCAAAACAACCATCTCCAATACTCCCTTTTTCAACTGCCTTGAAAAACGGCTTTCCATAACTTCACCTCTTATAATAGTACTTAGTAATACTAAATACTATTATATCACAAGCATTATTGCTGTCAAGAGATATTGTTCATTATTTAAAAAATTTTAATTATGTTTACTTTGTAGAAATTATTTAGGGAGTTCTCCACTGTATTATATGCAAACACGAACAGGAACGCAAATGCGTTCCTGTTTTTTGGGTTTATGAATAAATATTCGGGCGACCACATAGGGTCACCCCTACCTATAATACTTCGTTGCAGACATAAACCTTTTTGCTTCCTCAAAATTGAGATTTGCAACTATGTGACGTTTTGTGCCCTCTGAATAGGTATAAAAAACCAAGGTGCAGCAGCCAGACATAACCTGAAACAGACTGCGACGTACTACAAACTTGACCACCCTCTTTTTCGGAACAGCAACCGTCTTAATACGATAACCATAGGTATAACATAGGGTATATGCAGTTTCACTCTCTCCTACACCCGTATGAAAATATGATATTATTTTTACAAATAGGTACCAAAGGCAGGGCAACTCTGCCATGAAACCAATATAGAGGATACTATCGCCAAATTCAGGGAAGAGCCTATAACAAACCACCCACAAAAATGACACAATGACAACACACCAAAATGGGGGTACTAAAAATCTTGATAGATACTTTAACCTTGGTTTTAGTTCGGACTTACAGATTGGAATTTCGGGCAACAGCAGCTTCAAATTCTGCACAAGGTCTCCACCCTCGCCTGAGGGCATCAAAACAGAGAGTTCATCTTTGCGCTTACCGTATCCATTCGAATGGATAAAAGCGGTGTATAGCCCAAACATCTTCGTCGTGAGCGTCTGTCTTAGTTCAATTAAGTTTATTCGTTCAACTGTGATGTAATATTCACGTCTTGTAACAAGTCCACTTTGTATAAAAAGATTACAACTTTGTCTGGTGACCGAAAATTTCAGATGCCTTATAAGGTTGGTTAAAAACGACACAGCCCAACCACCGAGTATAATAAAGCCAATGATCGCCGCAATAGGTGGAACTCCAACCGCAATAAAGCTCGCAACAGAGGTAATCTGTTCCACAACGCGATTTTCAAACTCGCTACCCAAAATTCGTCCTGTTCCAGAAATAAAGGTAGAGGTAAATATAACACCCGTTAAAGAGTTTGATGCGACAAAGGAAAGCACTGCTATATAAAAATTTTTAGGTAGATAAACACGTTTTATTTCAGAGCAATTTATAAAAGGAGCACTTGCCCTTTTTATAATATCGGAGACTTGGCTTTTATAGACTGTTATCGAAAAGTCAGAAACTTTATGAGTTCCCCCATCGGTATCCGCATTCAGTCTAACCGCCTTAAAGGGCAGCAAATAAAATGGTCGCTCAACAGAAATAACCGACAGCTTCTTATATGAAATATAGCGATGCTTAGGCAAAATAATCCCTTGTTTTATGAAAATTCCATCATCTGTTAACCGATAGGCGTATTTGTACCATGCCAAAAATCCAAATAATAAGATCGCCATAATTGTAAGGATATCAAACCATGCGCCTTGCAACCATGCGTAAAGTCCGATATTTCCTATAAACAACGCACGAACAGCAGGAAGTACTAGCAAAATCAAATATTTTGATGTGTGTTCAACGATATTGATTGCGTGTGAATGTCTGTATTCCATCTGAAACTCCTAGTTCTTTGAAAGTAAAGCTGCAATTTCTTTTGCACGTTTAGAATTCATAAATAGTATTCTCATATCTCCACCCGCCGCAGAGATAACCAGTGAGTTTATCTTTAAAATTGGAGTTAGGGGGTTGTTGTATATGGTTACAAAAGCAATTCTATCCCGATAAAGCACCTGTGTATTTGGGAAAAACACACCCTTGCGATATATGATTACACGGCTGTTTATTGCATACTCAATATTTAGATAGGCTATGGGTATATATAAAAAAGTAGTCAGCACAAATGCAGCACCGAGCACCCATAAAAGTGTGTACCAGAGCCATGTGTATGGCAAAAACACATATAATATCAATCCTAAAATCAGCCCAAAAATTAAAATGGCTAAAATTTCCCACAGGATAACAGCCTTTATCGATATTCTCTCAAACTTCACCTAATCACTCCAGTAGAAAATTTCTTGGTAATTCATATGTATCTATATTCTATCACTTTTATGCAATTATGTAAACATTGGCAAAATAAACTTAAAGAAATACAAAAACCCACCTAAAAAGGTGGGCTTTAAATTATACTGATAGTCTACAGCACATATATTTCTACTGTTTTTGCACCAAACAGACAACTCTCTCTATAGGAATTAAAGAATAAATCAACTAGAATAGTGTTATTCACAAGGGCTGTACCCGTATCTCTTACCTCAGAGTACCCATATACAAATGAGCCGTTTGGAGTCTTAATATAAACTTTTGTTCCTCTTGGGAAGTTTTTTAAGTTCATTGCAACAGCACCCGGAACAAGCTTTGTTCTTTTGCCTAATGCTGAATAGGCAGTTGCTTTACCAGTATGCTTTGATTTGTAAGAAACAGGGTTGCCGTTTGCATCAAGCTCTATTGGCTCTGATGGGATAAGCTGCGAGGTTGGTGCATTGGGGTCACCCACCAAAACCTTAGCAGAAACAGATTTTTTTGTAAGTTCTTCAGATACTATTTTCTCTTCAGTTACAACACCATCTAAAAGCTTTTGTTCGGTAACCGTTGTAAACTCTCCATTTTTACCTGGGCTAAGCGTTCTAGTTTTACCTTTTTTCAAAGTTTGGGTTGGAAAATTTAACACCCCGAATGGCACCTGTCTAACCTGTGTAACAGTGTTATAGGTCACTCGGTTAATCTCTATATTCATATCGTCGCTGATTGGTTCAGTTAACGATACGTTTATAAAGTCTTCGTCATTTACAGTAATCGCAGCCTTTTGTAGGGCATCTGCTACAGTACCACCAACAATGTAGTGGACTTGAGTTGCTCCGTCAGCTTTCATCGTAACTCTTTTTGCACGATTTACAGTAATTGTAGCTTTGTTATCAACAAAACCTGAAAAAGTAAATTTGTCGTATGGTGAAAGCGTTATGCTTTCCTGTGCAAGGATTTCTTCTGGTTGATTTTCAGAGGTGAATACAATAGTCTGAATGGCTTCGTCTTTAATGATGATTGAATATTTAGAAATTGCTGCACCAGTCAATGCGATTACTAAGATTGTGCTTAGCAGCATTGCAGTGAAAAGACGAATGACCTTCAAATTGAATATTGTATTACACCGACTTCGTATCGTGTCCATTAAAATTGACCTCCAATTTTTATATATGACCTTTAACTAGATGGCATAAATTTGTTCGGCAAACTGTATGTTACAATTGTTACCGTTTTGTAAGTATTATATTCACTATTATGTAATTTGTCAACGCACAATGCGGTTAATATTTTGTGCAATATGCACAACACATTGTTCAAAAAATTCTACAAATAGTTTTTACTTCGCACAAAACGCCTTTTTTTTGTTAATATTGCCCTACCCAAACATAATCTAATTTTACTTTTTATATAAACTTTTATAGTCAGTTTTATTATACAACTGCACTAAATCTAATACACATTTATCGATAATACTAGCACTTTGCCCAAAACGCTATTTTACAATTTGTATAATAATTATTGGTTTAAAATTTTAGTATAATAATATGAACTCAATGTTAATTGATGTAATTAAATTTAATATATTACCTTACATGATTTTCCAAAAGGCGATTTGACGAAGTTTTTTATACTATATATAAACTTATTGTCGTATTATACTTTAAGTTATATCGCTTGTCCGAGCATTAAAATAATCTATAAACCCACTTCCCTACTGCATCCATTCCACCATCTACAGCACAGAAGAACGCCCTAATTTCAGAGGGAATTAGGACGTCATATGTCGAAATTTTATTGAAAAATTGGTTAATTTTTGAAAAATCAAAAATATATTTTTTATTTAACGCAATAATTTCTATTCCATTTTTCATATTTTTTTCAATATTAAGAACGGAAAATTCATTTGGCGACATGGTATTTTCCATTCTATATAATGAAGTTAAGACAAAAGATACGAGTACACCGAGCATAATTGTGATTAAAAAACCTAGAATAAAAGCCGATAATCTTCCTGAATTTTGTTTCATAATTCCTCCTATTTTAACGAAAGCAACATTTTTGCAAGAGATTTTCCTACCAATTCACCGCAATAAATTGCCTCTTCCAAGGTGTTTGCATGGCCTCCCATTTCAAGTAAAATTGAGCCTGTTGTTAGATTTTGATTATATTTTCGATAATCAAACAAAATTGGACGTGCAAGCGTTTTATAATCTTTTTCCATTTGACGTTGTAATGCTACGCTAAATTTTAGGTTTTCCATATAGTTTGGCATATTCATTTTGCCATCATCACAACCGGAAATAATCATGACTTGAGCGACTTTTTTCCCATTGATTGTAGTTACAGGCGCAATCATACTGTCGGCACTAGGCTGTATCGCATCACGATGCACATCGAGAACCACCTTGATTGTAGGGTTTTCTTTGAGTATCTTTTTAACTGTAACCGCACTGCGTTCATAAGCACCGTTATAAGACGGATAGTCATGCAGTGTTCTGTCGTGAACGACACCAATACCANNCACCAGCCTCTTTAAGTTGCTTTTCTATTTCATCTCCAACCCGTGTGACATTTTTTTTATTGTCTGTAGTCCGTGTTGTATCTGATTTATTAAAATAGCTAAGTTCCGTATCTTGATAGCCCTCTGTTGCATGTGTGTGCATGATAAGCACCTCAGGCTTTGCATCTGCCTTAATCTTAAACTTAGGCAGTTTTTTTACGGCATCAAGTATTTTTTGGGCAGGCAGTTTTGTGCTATTCTTAATGAACCCCTCATTAAGATTAAGATATACGCCTGTGTTACCCGCAACATAGGTTTTTCTGGTAATAATGCCTGTGTTGGCTGGCCTATCCACTTCAGTATCAATTTGGGACGAGGGAACCTCTGATGAAACTTCACCAATAGTAGGGGTTTCCTCATATTCAATATCAAGCTCGCTATCGGCAATATCGGTAATACTGTCTTCAATAAAGTCATTTTCCCAATTTGATGTTGTTCCGACAATATTGCTGTTATTAGGTGAAAATGAAATTGATGCAGAAAAAATCGCCACCCGTTCAATGAGTGGTTCTATATAGGGCATAGTCTTTGATGCAGCAATATATATAATAGGAAGAGATAACACGAACGCTGTTACACGCAGGATATCTCTAGCCTTTGTAGTGAGTCTGATTTTCACTTATAATACCTCCTAGCAGTAAGACTAGTCCACACTATCTTTACTAGTTAATATTATTCACTTTTATAAAATATATTCCGCTTATCCAACAAGGGCAAATAAGTCCTCGAGGCTCAAATCTGGTTGTAATGCTTTGTTGATTGCAAATCCAACCATCTTTGATGCGTGCTCTATGGCAAGGTCAATTTCTCTTGGGGTTACCATCATTGTCTTTCCCTTTTCGGATATCTTGTCGCTGAGCCCCTCGCCAAGCATATCATAGGCTATGGTTGTCATATCCACGACCATAGGCACTCCAACCGATATCACAGGAATACCAAGCGTATTTTCGTTTAGCTCCTTACGTCTATTTTGTACGCCAGAGCCTGGGGCAATTCCTGCGTTGGAGATTTGGATTGTAGTAGCGAGCCTATCCACACTTTTAGAGGCAAGGGCATCAATGACTATCACGCAGGACGGGTTAATGCCCTTTACAATTGATGCCACGATTTCACAGGTTTCTATTCCAGTTTGACCGAGTACCCCCGTTGCAATTGCAGCAACTGGGGTTAAGCCTGTTAACCCTATTTGCTTTTGTAACTCACTGCCAATATGACGTGTCGCAAAGATATAGCTGATTGTTTTTGGACCTAATGCATCGGGAGTTATCCCTTGATTTCCTAGTCCAACTACAAGCACCCCTCGCTCGTCCTTCCTTATAATAGAGGATAAAATGTCTGCTACTGTTTCCACTTCGTTGTTAAACCCATCTGTAGCCTCCTTAAAGTCGGAGGTGTCGATTGTGATATATTCTCCGATAGGCTTGCCTATTACCTCGGCAGATTGTGCGTCGGTTATTTTAACCCTTATTACATTCATTCCATTTTTTGTTTCGACGGTCTTTTCTACACCTTTTGGCATTATTTCTGTTGCAAAATCCAAACACTCTACCGCTAAATCGGTTCTGCTTGACATTGTAAATCTCTCCTATCATATTCAAATAAAAAAAAGCTTGCATTTGCATTGGATTAATGGTAATATATTAAGTGCTGTATAGTCTAAACGTGTCTCGTTTAGCTTTGTCATTAAAGCGAAGACTATCAAAACTACTTGTAGCTAGTTTTTCCCAAAAATTACTGGCTTATGTAATAAGGAGGTGCAATCAATGCCTAATATTAAATCAGCTAAAAAGAGAGTAAAAGTTATCGCTGCAAAAACTGCTCGTAACAAGGCTCTAAATACAAATCTTAAAACAACATTGAAAAAAGCGAACGTAGCTATCGAAGCAAACGCTACAGATAAGCTAGACGCTGTTAAATGTGCAATTAAAAAGATTGACCAAGCTTGCGCAAAAGGACTTCTTCATAAGAATACTGCTGCAAGAAAAAAATCTCAAATTGTAACTAAATTTAACCAAGCGTAAGATTTGCTTAAAGCATATATAAAGGAACAGTATTTATACTGTTCCTTTTTTGTTTTGTGTTTAACTGTATTTTTAATTGCACTCTTTGATATTTAATGGTAAAATGAGGTAAAAATAGGTGGTGAAGCATATGGAACCCAGAATAAGAAAATTACATCGTTTGCAAGGATATGATTATAGTCAAAATGGTGCATATTTTATAACAATTTGCGTGAAAGATAAGCACGAAATATTATGGGAAAATGGTGTAGGGGCGACCTTTGGTCGTCCGCAAGAACCTATACAATTGTCCAAATATGGATTGGTTGTAGAAAATGAAATTAATCTTATTTCGTGCATTTATGAAAACAACGTTATCATTGATAAATATGTCATCATGCCTAATCACATACATATGATTATAATTTTACAATTCGAGAAAAACGGACGACCACAGGTCGCCCCTACAATACCACGAATTATACAGCAATTTAAAGGGTCAATAACGAAAAAAATTAGGTTCTCTATTTGGCAAAAATTATACCACGACCATATCATCAGAAACGAAAGTGATTATCAGAAAATTTGGAAATATATTGATGAAAACCCATTAAAATGGCTGGACGATTGTTATTATGAAAACAGTATCAGTTAATTATTATCCCTCACACTCAACAAACACAAAAGCCCTCCATTCATGTGAATGGAGGGCTTTTACTATTTAATCTTAATAATCTTTTTTTGCTGGACGTCTGCGGTCATATCCACCTGTTGGTTTTGGTCTAGAGTTTCTGCCATAGCTTGGTTTTCCTCTAAATGAGCCACCGCCACCGAAACCACCACGATTATCGTTTTGTTCCATCATAGGC
>DBGA01000033.1:0-324 GCA_002295325.1 Ruminococcaceae bacterium UBA866
TTGTCGGTATCCTTGCAAGGCAGCTTCACCGCAGGGGTTACCGGCTTTGGCACAGACATCGGCACAGTTGCAAACAACATTGTCACCTCGCTGAAAGATGCCGGAAATTTGGAGCAGGCCATGAACACTGATGTGTTTGGCGGTTTGGTGGCAATCACCAGCCCGATCATGATGATTTTTATTCTCATCCTCATGGGCTATGCGGTGATAAAAGTGTTCTTTGCCAACCTGAAGCGTGGCGGCATTCTACTGATCCAGATTGCGGTCGGCAGCCTATATATGTTCTCTGTTCCAAGGGGATATATAGACGGTTTTGTATCATGG
>DBGA01000033.1:357-7606 GCA_002295325.1 Ruminococcaceae bacterium UBA866
AAACAAACTTGTTTATATCGCATCACCATATGCAAGAGATGTAGAAAAGAATGTTATGTTTGCAAAGGCCGCCTGTCATTATGCAATGGAGCAAGGCTACACTCCGGTGGCTGTTCATTTGCTATATCCTCAGTTTTTAGATGACAGCAATCCACATGAACGAGCTGCCGGACTTTCGATGGGGCATCGGGTGCTTGCTGCCTGTGACGAACTGTGGGTGTGTGGCAATAGAATCTCCAGCGGCATGGCGACAGAAATTGAAGCCGCTAAAAAACTTGGTATCCCAATTCAAAAAATCACAGGAGAACAAATACAGGGAGGAAGTTCAATGAACCAGAAATATGGAGTTTGGGCGGTTCGCAGTGCAAATTCAGTCTGCGGTGCCGCCGAGAGCTGGTGCAAGCATGGCGGCAAGCCAATGGAGTTTGATAGCAAAGAGCAGGCTTCGGAGTATTCCAAGCACCTCAATGAAAATCTCGCTACCGTGAATGTGCGATATTATCCCAAGGAAATGGAGCCGGAGCTTGCCCCTGCTTCCGGTTTTCGCATGAAGATGTAAAGGAGGAACATGATGTATATTTACCCTGACCATTTAAAAGCAAAGGCAACCCTGTGGCTGTGGCAGCTTAAAGACATTGGCGTGATCGGTGTGGGAGCTTTGCTCTCTGTGTTTGTCATTACCCAGCTTAGATTTGTGCCGCCCATTGTCATCACCGCCGTTTATGCCTTTTTAACCATCCGATTTGAGGACACAAGCATTCTTGATTTTATCAAGTACGCCTGTGCCTTTTTCTTTAGTAAACAGCAATTCTACGAATGGAGGTACACCGAATGAGCAGAAAAGAAAGAAATGCTGCCAAGCAGAAAGCGTCCACAAGGCAGCTCATCGGCACGAAAGCAATCACCGATTACAGCCTGCAAACCTATGGGCATGGCGAGCTGGTGTATTTTATCATCAAGCCTAGCAATATCTCAGTGCTGTCCGAGGCCAGCATCAGCGCAAGAATTTATGCTCTTATGACGGTGCTGAAAGGCATCGCTGAAATCGAAATGCTGTGCCTCAATTCCAGAGAAAACTTTGAGGATAACAAGCGGTTTCTTCGGGAGCGTATGGAGCAGGAGCAGAACCCTGTGGTACGAAAGCTCCTTGAAAAAGACCTCGCCTTTCTCGACCAGATACAGGTGCAGATGGCGACCGCAAGGGAGTTTTTAATTCTAATCCGCCTGAAAGATGAGAAAGAAAAAGAGGTTTTTTCGTACCTCTCCCGCATCGAAAAATCTCTCAAGGAGCAGGGGTTCACGGTTAAGCGAGCTGACAGCGAGGACATCAAACGCATCATGGCCGTTTACTTTGAACAAAACGTAACAACCGAAAAGTTTGAGGACTTTGACGGAGAAAGGTGGGTGATCCTCAATGATTAAAAACAGAAAAGAAACAACAGGGCTGGAGCCGGATAACGTGAGAATCCAAGAATTTCTCGACATGATCGCTCCCTCGGTGGTGAAGTTTAATACCGACTNNCCGACCATTTCATCTGCGGAAATACCTACCGATGCGTGTGGGCTTTAAGGGAATATCCTACCGCCACAGAGGAACAGGCAATCCTCCGTCATCTTGGCGAGAAAGATGGTGTGACTCTTCGCATTTACACCCGTCATGTTACCCCTGTTGAGGAAAAGAAAATCATCAGCAATGCGGCAAACAAGAACCGTATGAACCAGTCTAACACCAACGATTTACAGCAGGCGGTCATGGCAGAAAGTAACCTACAGGATGTAGCTACCATCGTGGCTCAGATGCACCGTAACCGTGAACCGCTGCTTCATTCCGCTGTTTATCTGGAACTATCTGCTTATGACCTCGACCAGCTCAAGCTGCTGCAGACGGAGGTGCTGACAGAGCTGATCCGTTCAAAACTCAATGTAGACAGGCTGATGCTTCGCCAACAACAGGGATTCCAGAGTGTCATGCCCAGCGGCTACAATGTATTTCGTGATCAGTTCGAGCGTGTGCTGCCTGCCAGTTCTGTAGCTAACCTGTACCCCTTCAACTATTCGGGCAAGACCGATGCAAACGGATTTTATGTTGGCAGGGATAAGTTTGGCAGCAATGTGCTGGTGGACTTCAATAAGCGAGCTGATGACAAGACCAATGCCAATATCTTAATTCTCGGCAACTCCGGTCAAGGCAAGAGCTATCTGTTAAAGCTCATACTGACCAATATGCGGGAAAGCGGCATGAATGTGTGTGCCTTAGACCCAGAAATGGAGTACGAGGATCTAACCAATAACCTCGGCGGCTGCTTCATTGACCTCATGTCCGGCGAGTACCTGATTAATGTGCTGGAGCCGAAAACATGGGATGAAACGGGCAGTTCCAATGATCCCGATGCACCACAGACCTTCCGCATCAGCAGCAAGCTCAGTCAGCACATTTCATTTCTCAAGGATTTTTTTAGGACTTATAAGGACTTTAGCGACCGGGAGATTGACACCATTGAAATTATGCTACAAAAGCTCTATGCCAAATTTGGCATTGCAGACACCAGTAACTTTAATTGCCTGACCGCTGCCGATTACCCAATCCTGTCAGACCTGTATGCCTTGATTGAGGAAGAATACAAGACCTTTGACGAGAGCCGCCGCCAGCTTTATACAGCGGAACTGTTGCAAAATATCCTGCTGGGGCTGCACTCTATCTGCAAGGGTGCGGAGGNNTTGATGGCCATACCAATATCACCGACAGCAGCTTCATCACCTTTGGAGTCAAGGGTTTATTGCAAGCCTCCAAGAGCCTGAAAAATGCCCTGCTGTTTAACATTCTGTCCTTTATGAGCAACGAGCTTCTCACCAACGGAAACACAGTGGCCAGCATTGATGAATTTTATCTTTTCCTGACCAACCTGACTGCAGTGGAATATGTCCGCAACTTCTCCAAGCGTGTTCGTAAAAAGGACTCGGCGGTTATTATCGCCTCGCAGAATCTGGAGGACTTCAACATCGAGGGCATCCGGGAATACACAAAGCCGCTGTTTTCCATTCCAACGCATCAGTTCCTGTTCAACGCCGGAAACATCGATGCCAAGTTCTACATCGATACCCTGCAATTGGAGCAGAGCGAATACAATTTAATCCGCTATCCCCAGCGTGGTGTGTGCCTTTATAAATGCGGCAACGAGCGATATAACTTGATGGTCAATGCCCCGGAACATAAGGCGAAGTTGTTTGGAAAGGCGGGTGGTCGTTAATTCTGTAAAAATATTGATTATTTTGCTGTTTCTGTCGATATATATGAGAGGTGAAAAAGTGAAAAATAGTAAAAATTCAAAACAATCTAAAGATGAGACCAAAGTAAACTCAGTGCCTAATTTAGTTTTTCGACCATTCAGAAGTTGTAAATTAATTGTTGTTGTGCTATGTTTTCTGTCAATGGCTATATGTATGTGGCTGTTTTGGCATGTGGTATTCATTCGAGACATTCTGTTTGCTGCGGAGGAGCTGCGAGAAATTGCAAATTTAGCATTAAACATTGTCTTAGTAGTTGGAGCATTGGGGTTAACCATTTTTCTGCTACCAATAGGAAGTAAGCAAGACCAAAACGAAAAACTGCTCATTCGATATGTAGGGAACACACTGGTTTTAGCTTCAGTAACAGTTTTAGGATATATAATTTCCTATTGCGACAGCTTAATTCCACAAATAGTTTTTGGCGTATATAGTATTGCAATGCTTATAAGTTTATGCAGTTGCCTGATTCGTACCATAAGTACAATGGTGGCTTATTTTAATATTAGAGATTAAAATAAGCCACCAAAATAAGATGATAGAGAACCGTCTGTTTATATAAGCAGGCGGTTTTTTGCTGCCCTAAAATAATTCGAAATGGGAGGTGTAACGTATGGATATGAAAGACCAACGCTTCGGCATCGAAATTGAGATGACAGGCATCACCCGTGAGGATGCGGCAAGGATCGCTGCGGAGTATTTTGGCACTTCTTCCCGCTATATCGGTGAGGGTTATGACTCTTATGCCGCACTGGACACGCAAGGCCGCCAGTGGAAATTTGTAAGTGATGCCAGTATTACTCCCCAGCGAAAATCCGGCAGGCAGACGGTATCAGCCTCCGACTCCCATAAAACCGAGATGGTTAGCCCCATTTGCCATTGGGATGACATCGAAAAAGTGCAGGAGCTGGTACGAAAGCTTAAGGAGGCAGGAGCCATCACCAACAAGAGCTGCGGCATTCATGTGCATATTGATGCCTCACCCTTTGATGCCCGCACCCTCCGCAATATTACCAACATCATGGCCAGCAAGGAAGATTTAATCTACAAGGCACTGGAGGTAACTGTTGACCGTCAGCATCGTTGGTGCAGACCGGTGGAGCAGCGTTTCCTCGAAGAACTTAATAGTCGGAGGCCGCAATCGCTGGAACAAGTTAAACGCATCTGGTATAACGGCGGCGACCGCAGTCACTTGCACTATGATGATAGCCGTTATCACTGCCTCAATCTTCACAGTGTGTTTCAGAAAGGCACTGTGGAATTTCGCCTCTTCAATGGAACTCTTCACGCAGGAAAAATCAAGGCATACATCCAGCTTTGTCTTGCTATCGGGGCGCAGGCTTTGAACCAACGCTGTGCCAGCCGCACCAAAACGCAGACCACCAATGAAAAATACACCTTTCGTACATGGCTGTTGCGGCTCGGTTTAATTGGCGGTGAATTCAAGACTGCCCGTGNNTTGCTCAAACCCCTGCCCGGCTGTATTGCATGGCGTAATCCAGCGCAGGCTGAAAAGCAAAAGGAACGAATGAGGCAGAAAAAAGAAAAAGAATTGGAGCAGGCAAGGCAAGCGGATACTGCTCCGGTACAGGAAACTGAAATTACAGAAGTGATAGCGGAAGCCGAGGCAGAAGAAGCCCCGGCTTTTGTTATGCGTATGTAAATCTAAGGAGGACAAAAATGAGTAAAAACCGCTTATATATTGCCTATGGCAGCAATCTCAATCTGCCACAAATGGGCTTTCGCTGCCCAACCGCTAAGGTTGTTGGTACAAGCGAAATCAAGGACTATGAACTGTTATTCCGTGGAGGCAAGCGAGGTGCGGTCGCTACTGTGGAACCGCTGGAGGGTAGCTCGGTACCTGTGCTTTTATGGAAGATCAAGCTGCAGGACCAGATGGCTCTCGACCGTTACGAGGGGTATCCCAACTTTTACCGCAAGGAAATGATGGATGTGGAACTGGAGGGCAAGACTGTTTCGGCTATGGTTTATGTGATGAACGATGGTCGAGAGTTCGGTGCGCCCTCCGATTATTACCTCCAGACCATCGCTGAGGGCTACGAATCCGCTTGCTTTGATACCGAGTTTTTAGACAATGCGGTGGAGAAATCCATCCGGCTGGCTCAGGAGCAGCAGGCACAGGAGGAAGCGCAGTACAGCCTGTGGGAGCAGAAATGGTGGTGATGACGAATGGCTGATCCGGCAACAATTGCCCTTGCGGTGAAAGCGGCGGTGGCTGCTGCAACTGATAAACGAACATGGAAAGCTGTCGGTGTTATTATCGCCGCCATCCTAACTCCCTTTATTCTCATTATTGTGATGATCACCAGTATGCTGTCGGCAACAGCCGACCACAACAACGCTGCTGTAGATTTAACCTTTCATGGTGGTGCTATTTCCGTACAGGCTCCGCCAGAGTATCGCCAGTACATTGAGGATATGCGTGGCAGTTTTGCAAAACTTGATGCTGCTGTGTCGGAAATCACACCTGTGGTGGAGGATGGCAGCATAGACAGCACCCGCATCTNNGTTTTTCGGCGCAGAAAATCTCAGAATGGATTCTGGTGACTACCGCAGCTTTGCTGATTGCTTTGTGAATTACGAGGAACGCACCCGCACCGTCACCGATGCAGATGGCAATGAACCGGAGGGAACCTATACCGTAGCTGTTCCGATCACCGACCTTGCCACTATTTATGGCAAGTTGGAGCAAGCCCTCGGCAGGAGCATCACTGAGGAAAACAAGATCAATGCTGCTCAGATTTACAGCCGTGCGCTTTATGGTTATGGGCTGCCAAACGATGAAAACATCGGTGAGGACGAGTGGCTCGGCGGTGTATTTGATGGAGAAATTTATACTGGTGGCGGTGACTTTGCAAGCCCTCTCGGTGCGAACTGGAGAAGCATGGTCACATCGGAATTCGGCTGGAGAGCAAATCCATTCGGCGGTGGTGGCGGCGAGGG
Organism: Ruminococcaceae bacterium UBA866; assembly: GCA_002295325.1. Taxonomy (GTDB): domain Bacteria; phylum Bacillota; class Clostridia; order Oscillospirales; family Ruminococcaceae; genus Paludihabitans. Next base: position 6,607 of record DBGA01000033.1, read on the forward strand.
GCATTCCGGTCTCGACATGGGCGCACCCAAAGGTACCGCAATTCAAGCTGTTCGTGCAGGCGTGGTGAGCTACGTGAAGAACTCCGGCAGCAGCGGCTACGGCTATCATGTGGTAATCGACCACGGCGATGGTATGGTCACGCTTTACGGACACTGCTCCAAGGTATATGTGCGTTCCGGTCAGACCGTGCAGCAAGGAGATGTTATCGCAGCGGTAGGCAGTACTGGACGAAGCACCGGAAACCACCTCCACCTTGAGGTGCGTATCGGTGGAAAGAAAGTAAATCCACGACAATTCATGCCATAAAGGAGGCGTTATTTTTATGAATTTAAAAGCAAATTTTGAACACAAGCCCTCGGATTTTTCCTTGCAGGATTGTATAATAGAAAAAACAGTCAAGCTGTCCGAGCAAGAATTTAAATCACTTTTAGAGCAACCGCTGCGGGATAGAACTTTTTTAGCAGAGAACACAGAACTGATGCGCTGCGATGGAAACGGTGTCTTTCATTGCCTGCTGGTCACTGGTGAGGGCAGGAACGATGGTGTGTTGGTAGAAGCCGAGGGCTATGCCTACTGCCGCAATGCTTCCTATGTGCCGAATATTTCTGCGTTGACCTCACCCGTTTTGCAAGAGGTGAACAACAAGCTGGCAGCGGCGGTGGATTATATTATCGCTGACGGTACCCAAAACACCTCCGAGGGAAGTTGGGTAATTTATTTTGATGAGTTGGAAAAGCAGACCGGATTAAATGTGGAATTCAACAGTATTGTCTTGGATACCCTCGAAAGAATGCTCTCGGAACGCCCAGAGGTTGCGGAGCTTGCCGTTGACGAAAGTTGCTTTGATGTGTGTTACTACCTCGACTACTGCCCGAATGTGGCTCATCAACCGGAAGAAATATCCGAGAGTTCAGAGCCAGCGCCAGCTCCTATTACCGAACTTAAAGACCTACTTCACACCCTATGGGAGGACGTGCATCTCGTTCACAAGGATGTGGA
>DBGA01000033.1:7639-26667 GCA_002295325.1 Ruminococcaceae bacterium UBA866
GACAACGTGAAGCCCAGCCAATTGGAGAGCTTCTCCGCCATGCTTGCAGGCAACTGCCAATCTCAAAATTATGAAAAATGGGTAGCTCCGACAGGGGCTGACCTCTCCCAAACACCCACAATGAAGCTATGAAACGGAGGAAAACAACATGAAAAATACTACTTTGACAGTAACCTTTGACAGTGAAAAGCTGGATGCCCTGACCTATCACATGGGCAAAAAAGAAGCGGATCTGCAAGGCGAGCTGAACGACACCATCCAGAAGCTCTATGAAAAGCACGTTCCGCAGACCACCCGTGAATATATTGAGGATAAAATCAAGCGGGAAACCAGTGCCAAGGAAAAGCCAAAACGCCCGATTCGTCCGACTCCTTCTGCTCCAGTCCACAGGCAGGAAGATAACCCAGCATAGAAAAGTGAGGCGTTGGGGGCGTATTGGCGGCTGTGTTGCCCTGTGTTGGCTTTTGGCAGGCAGGGTGGCACCTAATACACTTTGAACCTATCAAGCCCCGTGTCGCCCCTTTGTGACGAAATGCGAGAAAAGTCCCATAGAGCCTTGGAATTGCTGGATTTTGTGGCAAGAAAGATAGGGTTGAAAGTGGTGCAGGTTAAAGGGTTTATGCTGCTATGGCAGCCTAAACCCGATAAACACCGACCGGCAAAGCCGTTCGGGGATTGCGAAGTGACATAACTTTTTATCCAATGCCCCTAATTGTTATGCTGAACTTTGAAGAAAGCAAGGTTTAAAGGGCATTCGGGGCTTATCTTTTGCATACCAAATCAAAATAATGAGAAAAGGAGGGTTTCATGGCAAACGAATCTGAGAAAGTCCGTACTGGATTTTATATTGAAAAAGAAGTACTGGATCGGTGCGATGATCTGCTGTCCTTGGCAAACGTAAAATCAAGAAACGAGTTTGTCACGGAGGCACTCAAATTTTATTCTGGATATTTAACCTCACATAAGGTTGAGAATTATTTATTGCAGACGTTATCCTCTGTCCTTACCAGCACAGTCAGGGATACAGAAGATCGTATTGCACGAATGGATTTCAAACTTGCGGTGGAGATTTCCAAGCTGGCTCATGTCATTGCCTATTCTCATAACATTGACGAGCAGACACTTGAAAAGCTACATTTAAAATGCTTGGATGAAGTAAAGCGAATCAACGGAGCGGTTGATTTTGAAAGTGCATATAAATACCAGAAACGAGAAACCTAAAAATAAGAAAAAGTAATTGTTTGCTTTGGGTATGGACTATTACAACACTATCGTTTATGGTGTGTTGAAAAAGGAGTGATCCGGTATGGATAAAGAAAAAATATTTGAAATGGTCATTCGAGAGATGACTGAAAGCGCATTAAGCAGCCGAAGGGAAAATCTTGAAGAGGATGAACAACAGCTCTATACAGAGGTCGGTAGTTTAAGCTCACAGGCTCGAGAAATCGTAAATGAGCTGGCGGAGGAAAAACGGGAAATTCTAATTGACTACTTTGAGAAAACCAATATGGCAGCCGATCATGAATGTGCTTACCTTTATGTTCAGGGAGCAAAGGATTGTGTAGAGCTGCTGAAAAAGCTTAGTGTGCTGTAAGAAAACGGATGATAGTGAAAGTCCCTGCTTCGGCAGGGGCATTTTACATAGTCATGGATTGTTGATGAAATTTGTCGGGAGGGGTGGTATAATTTATTTTGAGAATGTGAGGTGACAATATTGCGGTTATTTAAAAACTATAAAATATATCTAGATGAAGTCTGCCCGTGCGGAAGCGGGAAAGCCTATTCTGCTTGTTGCGAAAAACGCAATGACAAGACCGCTACAAGTACAAAAAAACCTATTGAGGTTCAAATTTCCGAGAAGATGCGTAAGGCGATGATTAAGTGCTGTTTATATCCCGATAAAACACGTTGCGTGAAACATATTAAGGAAGCTCATGCATTACAAAATAACAAAATAATATCCAAATTGGCTGTTGATGGTCATGTTTATATGCTTAATTCTAAAAAGCCACCTCTGGTCATTCCAATTGAGAACGAAGATCCAGAGATCATTACACTTATAGATCGGGTTGGAGTCAATCACGCTACTACTGCTACCTGTTTCTGTGATGTTCATGATGATGAAGTATTTGCACCAATTGAAAAAAACGCACAGCCTTTTGACAAAGATAACACGGAGCACAGATTTTTATACTCATACAAAGCATTTATTTTTGAATATTATAAGGAATTAGTTTTGACAAAAGTATATACCAACAATTTTCGAGAGCGTCCATCATTGTTAAGAGATCCAATTGTGATTAGGCAGTATAGAGAAACGATACTTAAAATGAAAGAAATGGACGAGATGAAGAAGCGTTTTGATGCTGCTTTAATTTCTGGTGATTTCGACATTTTGTCTACACAAGTTCTTGAAATCCCTGAAGAAATACAGTTTGCCAATTTTTCATGTATTGCCATAGACTATGATTTAAATGGCAAAAGAATTAAACATACAAAAAACAAGATGATGAACCGCCTTTTTATTACGGCTTTTCCAGAAGATCAAAAGTCATTTATCATCATAGGTTATCTTAAAAAAGATGAAAGGATTTATGGGAAGTTTACTCGCCAACTAATAAAAAAGGATTTATGGTTAGTAAAATACTTTTTCACATTAATGTTACCGCTGTATTCAGAAAATATTGTATTAAGTCCTCGGCTCTGGGAACATTGGGATGAGCAATGTCAAATGGCCTTTATGTTTTATGCAAACAGAACTGGTAAACAATTTGAGATATACAAAATGACTTTAAAATTTGCAATGCAAAATCTTAAGAGCAAATTTATGACTATCGAAAATGCAAAACAATGCAAAATAAATTTATTCCCATAGCCCAAGCTAATGCATTGAGCGATCACAACTGTGGTCGCTCTTTTCTTTTCCTCAAAACTTAGGAAGGAGGCCGCCATGCCTAAAATCATATTCACCTCACACTATATGCGAGATGCACCTCCTGCCCAACTTGCAAACTATGTGAAATACATTGGTACTCGTGAGGGTGTAGAAAAAATCGATAAGAGTAAGCTAGAGCTTCCGGTCACTGTGAATCAGAAAAATTTAATTAAGAAGCTTATCCATGATATCCCTACTGCCAAGGACATGCTGGAACATAGTGATTACTGTTTACACCCGACCATCGGTAAGGCAACAGAATTTATTTCGCTTGTCTTGGAGCAAAACATCAACCTCATTGGCAAGCAAGAAAACTATGTAGATTATATCGCTAACCGTCCTCGTGTGGAGCGGATTGGTGAACATGGGCTCTTCACTGATGCCGGAACTCCTGTGATTTTGTCACAGGTACAGGATGATGTCGTTAATCATAAAGGTGCAGTTTGGACTCATGTCATTAGCCTTCGCAGAGAGGATGCCGCTCGGCTTGGGTATGACAGCGGAAAGCAATGGCAGGATTTAATCCGCAGTAAAAAAGCTATGCTCTCCAAGTACATGAAAATAGACAGTGATAACCTCCGATGGTATTGTGCTTTTCATAATGAAAGCCATCATCCTCATGTGCATTTGATGGTGTATTCTACGAAAGACAATGATGGATTTCTCACAGAGCCAGCCGTCGAAGCTATGCGGTCAGAAATGGCACATGATATTTTCCGTCAGGACTTTGCTAATATTTATGAACAGCAAAATGAAGCAAGAGCATCACTCAAACAAGGATCTGCTGCTGTCATGGAAGAGCTGCTTCGCCAGATTGCATTAGGTACTTGTGAAAATAGAGTGATTGAAGAAAAAATGCTATTGCTATCACAACGATTACGAAACACAGGGGGCAAAAAAGTATATGGCTATCTTAAAGCGGATGTAAAAGCTATTATAGACCAAATTGTTGACGAACTGGCAAAGGAGGAACAAGTAGCGAAGCTGTATACCACTTGGGGTGATTGGCAGAATGAAATAATGAACACCTACACAAACAAAACAGTTTTCCTGTCTCCGTTATCACAGCAGAAACAATTTAAGAGCATCAAAAATATGGTAATTACTGAAGCATTAAAAATCGGTAGTCACCTTTTTACTTTCGAAGATGAGATTGCTCCAGAACCTGTACTGTCAGAAGAAGTTACTCCCACTGACTATGAACCGATGCTTGATGATGCCGATTTTTATGAGCCGCAAGAAATTGTGGATGTTACTTTTCATGTTGGCTGGAGCGATCAATATAAGCTGGCAAGACAGTATCTTTATGGCAGCGAAACCATAGAGCAAAACTTTGAGGAAGCATACAAGCTGTTCCTTTTAGAAGCCGAGACTGGAAATGCTTTGGCGATGCATGACCTTGGCCGAATGTTCGCAGATGGACTTGGACGTGAGATTGATCCAAATGCAGCTTATGAATGGTACAAGAAAGCCTTGAATGCGTTTCTTTCTGCTGAAGCAGAAAAGCCAAAGCCATACATTCAGTATCGTATCGGTAAAATGTTTGCTGCAGGACTTGGTACAGAGCAGAGCTATGAGCAGGCGGCTTCTTGGTTTTCACAGGCAGTAGAAAAGAATCATAAGTATGCGGAGTATTCTCTCGGAGGTTTATATTATCGTGGACAAGGTGTGGGGCAAAGTTACGAAATAGGTCTTGAACTTTATGTTCGTTCTGCAAAGCAGGGAAATCCCTATGCAGATTATGAACTTGCCAAAATGTATCGGGATGGAATTGGAACACAAAAAAACACAGAGGAAGCCGACAGATACTTTAAAAGTGCTTTTGTCGGCTTTTCTTCATTAAAGGCAGAAAGTCACGATGATAAGCTGCAATACCGTATCGGACAAATGCTTTACACTGGAACAGGTACTAAAAAAGATATCCCTGCGGCAATTTCCTATCTTGAAAAGTCTGCAAAGCTCGGTAATGTCAACGCACAATATCTGCTCGGTAAGCTGTGGCTAGAAACAGGAACAGGCGATCCCTTGAAAGCGGTGGCTTGGATTGAAAAAGCGGCAGATGGAGGTAATGCTTCGGCACAATATGCTCTTGCGAAACTCTATTGTAATGGTATTCATGAAGAAAAAGATATGCAAAAAGCGTTAGAGCTGTTCACCTTATCCGCAGAACAAAAGAATGAGTATGCAGCATACCAACTTGGTAAGCTCTACATCAAAAACGATGAAATTCCAAAAGATATCACTACCGCAGTAAAATGGCTGACTTTTTCTTCTGACCTTGGAAATCAGTTTGCGCAGTATGCGTTGGCGAAGCTCTATTCTGTAGGAGAAGATGTTCCTAAAAATATTTCAAAAGCAATAAAACTGTTTACCTTATCTGCAGAACAAAAAAATGAATATGCAGAATATCAACTCGGTAAACTTTATCTCTCTGATGAGGATGTCCCAAAAGATGTGGAAGCAGCCATCCGATGGCTTACTGCCTCTGCCGAACAAGGAAATCAATTCGCCCAATATGCCCTTGGCAAGTTGTATTTCTTTGACGGTGATGTCCCCTGTGATAAAGAAAAAAGTCTGTATTGGCTGACTGCTTCTGCTGTACAGGGAAATATTTATGCACAGTTTCTCATAAATCACATCAATGAGTATCGTAGCCCCTCAGTACTACTAGCAGCAACAAGGCTTATGCATCGGTTGGAGAATCTGTTCCGTGAGGATTATCACAAAGCANNTTCCACATTGACCGCAAACGTAGAAGAAAATTACAGGAGAAAAAACAAGCTGGGGGTCATGCCCATGATGACCACGAACAGCAGCAACATCAACTTACTTTATGATTGGAGGTTTTATGATGTCAGGATATGTTTATTTCACAGACGAACAAAAGCAAAGAGCCAACTCTGTTGATTTGGTGGATTTCTTACAAAGGCAGGGTGAAAAGTTTATCCCATCCGGAAGAGATAAGCGATTGGCAAGTGACCACAGCATTACTGTACGGGGCAGCCAATGGTACGACCATGCCGCTGAGGAGGGCAGCTATGCTATTGACCTTGTGAAGCGATTGTATAATCTGTCTTTTCCGGAAGCTGTCAGTTTGCTTCTTGGCGGTGAGCAAGGGGTGGAATATAAGCAATACAGTAAAAACAGCGAGCCGGAACAGAAAAAGTCATTTAAAATCCCCGAAGCCAATACCGATATGCGGAGAGTATTTGCATACCTCATGAAGCAGAGATTTATTGACCGTAATGTGCTTACCGAGTTTGTAAAAGCAAAGTTACTCTATGAAGATAAGGATTATCATAATGCGGTATTTATTGGTGTAGATGAAAATGGTATTCCCCGGCATGCTCATAAGAAAAGCACTTTAACAGTTGGGAAAAGCTTTCGGGGTAATGTGGAGGGCAGTGATCCGGCATATAGCTTTCATTACATTTCAAAAAATCCGTATTCCCATACTTTATTTGTCTATGAAGCTCCAATTGATATGCTTTCGTATATTTCCATGCATCAGAAGAATTGGCAGAATGCAAGCTATGCAGCCTTAAATGGTGTGTCTGAACAATCCATTTTAAAACTATTGGATCTATATCCTCAGCTTGAACATATCATCCTGTGCCTAGACCATGATGCGGCAGGCATTGAAGCCAATGAGAGAATCTATGACGTGCTGATGGAAAAAAGTTATTACTCTGTCGGTCAGGCAGTTCCAAAATATAAGGATTGGAACGAGGATATAAAAGCAAAGTATGGCGCAGTTCCTATCCCTGCGGAGGAACATCCACAGCTTATGCTTCGTGATGAAGTATGCGGTCAAGTATCACAACGAGTTCGCGAGTTTATGAGCGTAGACAGTTCTATCAAAGTAATATCAAGTCTTTATGAACAGTGCAAGGCTCATCTTCATTGGGGAAGATTTGAACAGGCAAAAGAATGCCTGCAAGATATGACTTCTCTTTCTGTGCTTGCTGCGGCTAAGGAATACAAGCAGATGGAACATTGCAGGGATTTATCTACAGTGGAAAGCAGATTGCGATACAGTTTTAAGGCATATAAAAATCGAGGAGAACTCCAAAACAAATTGAGCGACATCAGAACTTGTCTGGTGTCGCTTTCTTCATCCCCAAAAGTCGAACTACAAAGTGAGAAATTAAGTCGGGCAGAAAAGTATGAGAACTTGGCGGCTGAGTGTTTAAAAGGAGTTATCCTTGCAGAGCTTCAACAGCCTGTACAAATCCAAACAACAGAAGAAAAACAAAGTAGCAGTCTAACTTTATCTTAGACTGCTGACAGTTTGAAAGGAGGTTTACAATGCAAGCAACACAAATTATTACATTGATAGTTATCGGGCTTGGTATGTTTTCAATCATCGGCTTTATTTCTCTGCTGGCACATTACTATACCCTAAACGGAATCAAGTCTAAGACCGTTGGTGATGGTCAGCATGGTACCGCCCGTTTCGCCACAGAAAGCGAGATTAAAAAGACATATACACATGTATCCTATGAACCAATGAAATGGCGACGTGGGCAAAATCTGCCACAAACACAAGGGCTTGTTGTCGGTTGTAAGATACAGACAGGTTCGGTTACAGCGCTTGTAGATAATGGCGATAGCCATTGTCTAATGATTGGTGCTGCCGGAGTCGGGAAGACTGCCAATTTCCTATATCCGAACATTGAATATGCCTGTGCTTCCGGCATGAGTTGGCTCTGTACCGATACTAAAGGTGATCTGTTTCGGAACTACGCTGGCATTGCCAAAGACTACTACGGATACAAAATATCTGTGCTGGATCTGCGTAATCCAACCAGATCAGATGGGGATAATATTCTGCACCTCGTGAATAAATACATGGATGCCTATATGAAAAATCCAGAGAATCTATCTTTCAAAGCAAAGGCAGAAAAGTATGCAAAGATTACGGCTAAGACCATCATTACAAGCAGCGGAGAAGATGTCAGCGGCTATGGTCAGAATGCGTTTTTTTATGATGCAGCGGAAGGTTTACTAACATCGGTGATTCTGTTAATTGCAGAATACTGTCCGCCAGAGAAACGACACATCATTTCGGTGTTCAAGATGATACAAGACTTGTTAGCTCCTTCTCCAGTGAAGAATAAAAGTCAATTCCAATTACTCATGAATAAGCTGCCTGCTGACCATAAAGCAAGGTGGTTTGCTGGAGCAGCACTAAATACAGCAGATCAAGCAATGGCTTCTGTTCTTTNNAGACTTAATGCGTTTCTGGATTCGGAGATGGAACAAATCCTGTGTTTTGATAGCTCACTTGATACGGAAACTTTTTGCACAGAGAAATCTGCTATTTTTATTGTACTGCCGGAGGAAGATACCACTAAGTATTTTATGGTGTCTTTGTTCTTGCAGCAGCTCTACCGTGAAATGCTGACTGTTGCTGATGAGTACGGCGGCAAACTGCCAAACCGTGTGACGATTTTTGCCGATGAGATTGGTACGATACCCAAAATTCAATCTATGGAAATGATGTTCTCCGCAGGACGTTCTCGGAGAATCAGTATGGTGCCGATTATTCAATCCTTCGCTCAACTTCAAAAAAACTATGGCAAAGAGGGTTCTGCTATCATTATCGATAACTGTCAGGGTGCGAAACGTTCCTAACTGAAAAGGTTAGGCACAAGCACAAAATAAAAAGGGAAATTAAAAGGAGTTTCCTAAATAATGCTTGGAGAACTGATATTCCAACAGGTGAAATGAGAGGGTAACGCCTTGAAGCGCCGCCATAATACTACGATATGCGGTTTTGCCTGTATCGGCAAAACGGTATAAAGCTCGTTGAAGTCGGCTGAAAACTGCCGTATTGCAGGTTGCAACGAAAGCTGGTTAGAGGTAACCGGTGTAGTTGATAGGTCGGTGGTCTACAAAATATCTATGGTGAGAATGTGTTTGCGAAAACACTGACGAACGCTCGAATGAAAGGGTCTATAAGTTGATTGCATAGAAATGTGCAAGTACCTTCATTGGCAGTATGCGAGGTTTAGTAAGACATTGGCTATGAAAAACCTTATACCGTTACAGGCGGTATCGTGCATACAGGCTCATAGAGAACACCTACGGATATATGTACAGATGGGAATATCGGAACGTTGTAAGGTTAGAATGCAGAGCTGATACAGGCGATGAAGCATTGGCAGGAAAGACATAACATGCCTTAATCTAACTGAAAGTGATGGCACAGTACCGTTGAAGCTATGGAAACATAGTCGAGGGAAAGCCATTAGTCGTCAAAATATTGATACACATAACTACACAAATTCAAAGGTTCGAGTATGACTAAGAAAAGCGAAATCCATAAGGAGAGTAGCAAACTTTGACAAAGGTTAAAAAGCCAAAGAAACAAAAACTGCGTAATGCCGAATATTACAATTTCACAGCGGTATTCGATGGCTTGTATTCCAAAAGCAAGGAAAAGAAAAATTTCTATGACCTCATGGCAATCATTACCCATGAGGACAATATCAAGCTTGCATACAGGAATATTAAGAAAAATCATGGCAGTAAAACGGCAGGCGCAGACAACAAGACGATACTTGATTTGCAAAAATGGGAAACAGAAAAATTGGTAGAGCACGTACAAAAGAGATTTTCACATTATAGCGCTAATAAAGTTAGGCATGTGGAAATCCCAAAAGGGAATGGAAAAATGCGACCGCTCGGCATTCCCACTATTATGGACAGGTTAATACAGCAGGCNNATATGCGAAGCAAAGTTTCATGAACGAAGCAATGGGTTCAGACCAAATCGAAGTGCGGAAAATGCACTGGCTCAAGTCTATAAAGCGATACAGCTTCAAGGCTTACATTTTGTAGTGGACATTGACATCAAAGGATTTTTCGATAATGTCAATCACGGCAAGCTGATAAAGCAGATGTGGACAATGGGCATACGAGATAAAAAGCTGTTAAAAATCATATCTGTCATGCTAAAAGCCGAGGTTGCAGGAATTGGATTTCCCGAAAAAGGCACTCCACAAGGCGGAATTATTTCACCGCTACTGTCCAACATTGTGCTAAATGAGTTGGATTGGTGAATAGCCTCACAATGGGAGAACATGAAAACAAAACACGCTTATGTTTCCACGGTAAATAAAAATGGCTCTATCAATAAAGGCAGTACCTTTCTCGCACTCAAGAAAACAAATTTAAAAGAGTGTTTCATTATCAGGTATGCCGATGATTTCAAAATATTTTGCCGCAATAGAAAAGATGCTGATAATCTCTTCCTTGCTACGCAGAAGTGGCTGAAAGAACGGTTGGGTTTGGAAATCAGTCCTGAAAAGTCCAAGGTTGTAAATCTGAAAAAGAAGTGTTCGGATTTTCTGGGATTTCAAATTAAAGCCGTGAAAAAGAGCGGAAAATATGTTGTGGCAAGTGGATTAACTCCCAAAGCTAAATCAAAAGTATCAGAAAAGCTAATCAATCAGATAAAGAAAATACAAAACCCTAAAAATGTAAACGATGAAAATTATGAGGTTCACATCTATAATTCCATGGTGATAGGAATACAAAACTATTATCGTTATGCAACTAATGTGAACATTGACCTACAAAAAATAGCTTTTCTTGTTGACCGAACCTTTAAACTCAGATTGCGAAGCAGAATAAAAAGAACCTGTGAAAATCCCACAGTTGGCTTTGTCTACAATCATTACAAGCACAGCAAGCAAATACGTTACATTAAAAATCAAGCCGTTGCACCTATTGGTGCAGTTGTACATCGTAATCCGATGTACAAGCCTGTCAAGGTCAATAAATATACGGAAGAGGGGCGTGCACTTATCCATAAGTCACTTGAAAAGGTAAATATGGGTATCCTGCATTATCTAATGGCACACCCTGTTAAAAATCGGAGTGTGGAATACAACGATAACAGATTAGCGTTGTATTGCGCACAAACCGGGAAATGTGCTGTAACGGGGAAAATTCTTGAAATTGACAGAATACATCTTCATCATAAAACGCCCATTCGAGATGTCGGTACGGATGAGTATCGTAATCTTATCATGCTTGATATTGATGTGCACAGACTTATTCACGCAACCAAAAGTGATATTGTAGAGAAATATGTTCAACTGATGCAGCCTAATTACAATCAAAGGGATAAAATCAACAGGCTTCGCAAAAGGCTCAATTTAGAGCCGATAACAATGCAAATGGCAGATTAACATTTGTTGTGTAGATTATGATTTCTAATATTAGACGATGGGGCGCCGTGTGAGGTGAAAGTCTCGTGCACGGTGCTAAGCGGGGGAAAAGCTGGAGATTATATCAAAGGTTTACCTATCGCAATACATTCTCTTCGGGGGTTTTGCGCCAAATTCCGAAAGTGCGGATATTCTCTCTAAGGCTCTTGGAAATAAGACAGTTATGTCTGGTTCAATCAGCAGAGGAAAAAATGATCCCAGCCAGAGTCTACAGATGATCCAGCGACCATTGATGACACCAGATGAATTAAAAACACTTCCAAAAGGACATTTTATATTAGCGAAAACAGGATGTTGTCCAATGAAAACTACACTTAAGCTGTTTCTGAAATGGGGCATTGTGTTTGAAAAGCCATATGAAGTCGAGGAACGATCATCTCGCAAAGTTGCCTATGCTGACCGCTTTGAGTTGGAACAAGAAATTCTGCAGCGAGGCTGTGCTTATGAGGATGATTTTGATGAAGTATCGGAGCCTCCTAATGATGCTGCAACAGGCGGTACATTGCATACTACTGTTCAGGAACATCAAGGCATGATACAAAAGCCGCCGCTTCGTACGGATTAGGAGGTGTTCATCTATGGGTTATTTTACATCCCTCTATGCAGAGGATATTCCTCATCGTGCAATCGCCGTGTATATGTATTTGAAAGACAGAGCAAATAAGAATGGCACTTGTTATCCAGCTATCGGTACAATTGCAAAAGATTTGAAGCTATCTCGCAGAACTGTTCAGCGAGCAATTGCTGACCTTGAACAGTCCGGACATCTTATCAAGGAGCAGCGATGGCGAGAAAATGGTGGGAAAAGTAGTCTGCTGTTTACGGTGAAATGAAAAAACACATACCAAACCGCCAAGGGGGCAGTGCACCCTCTTGGTGGCATGAGGTATGTGCCATCATGGCCTATGCAGTGAATAACTCACTCTAAGGATTTCTTTAAACACAGAGAAAGAACAATATGTGGGTAGAGATAAAAACGACCATCCTCCAAAAAGAAAGATGGTCGTCTTATTTTGACTCAACCAGAGCTTTAACTGTTGCACCGATGACTGCCAAATCACGTTTATCGCACTGTGAAAGCCGACGAATCAGCTGTTCCTTTTCATCTTCTGTATTTACATTCTCCGGATAGAAAATATGATCAGCAGGAATGTTCAGCGTGAGTATGAGTTTACACAGAACTTCGAAGCTCGGCTGTTTGCGCTCGTTCTCCAGCGCCATTATGTAGCGTCCTGTTACGCCGATACGCTCTGATAGCTTATCCTGTGTAAGTTCAGCCGCTAATCTGGCCTGCTTGATGGTTTGACCGAGATTGTTTAAGATAACCTCCACTTTCCGTTCACCTCCAATACTATTTTACAGTTCTGGTGTGGAAAGTGGAACGCTATATCTTTTCGTATTAAATATGAACTAAAAGTTCATATTGACTGTTGTGAAAAAAATTGATATAATGACTCGGAAGTCAAGTTTGACTTAAAAGTCATTATTTGTGGGGTGAAAACATGTCTAAAGAAAAAAAATATCAGATTAGAAACAGAAATATCCTTGAAACAGCCGAAAAATTGATAAAGCAAAAAGGCTATCATCATTTTAAAATGAGTGATATATCCGATGAGCTAGACATTGCCAAGGGCACTATATATAATCATTATCTCTCGAAAGAAGATTTGCTTTTTGCAATTATACACCCAAAACTTCAAAAATTACGAGATGGTTTAAGGCAAATGGCTGAAGATAGTAACTCATTTGAAGAAACATTCCGTAGAGTGATTTGTGAAGCGATAGAAAGTGACTATCATCAATTTTTATTGCTGAGTTATTCTGATATTGCTGTTTTATTTCAAGAAAAGAATCAAAAAGATATGGAGTTAATTCAAGATGAAATTATACAAGAGTTTAAAAATGTTTTAATCTTAGGGATAAAGGAGGGAGCGATAAAACAAGAATTATCGGTGGACTTTTTAAGCCATCAGATTCTCTCTGCACTGAATCCTTTGTTACACAGTCTTCTTGTTATTGATTCTGCAATAATGACGCATGAAGAATTTGTTAATCAAACTACTGAGCTTTTATTGTCTGGCATCAAGAAAGGATAAGAAGATGGATAAACAAGAATTATATGAAGTTGCTTTTAATATAATTAACCACAAAAAATTAAGGCGTTTTGGAACAGCAGGTCATGTGGCATGCGCCTTAGAAACCTATAAAGGTAACATTTTTACGGGTATATGTATTGATTTGCCTTGTTCTATTGGTTTATGTGCCGAACAGTCAGCTATTGCTGAAATGTTAAAGAACAATGATACAGCAATTAGGAGAATAATTGCTGTGTTTGAAGATGGGAGCATCCTCCCTCCATGTGGAAGGTGCAGAGAATTTATTGCACAGATTGATGAGAAAAATATACAAACTCATATTGTATTGCCCGAAATGAAAGAAGTGTTGCTTCAAGATTTATTACCGGAAAGTTGGGATAAGAAATGGAACTGAAAAAAATAAGTGAAAGGGTATTTTATTATCCACATCAGCCCGAAACAGACCGTCCTATGTTAGTGTACCTAAAAGGCGAAAAAATTGTACTTGCCGTTGACGCAGGAAATTCAGCAGACCATGTCAATGAGTTTTATAAGTCCTTGGAAGCTAAGGGGCTAAATAAGCCAGATTTTACAGTCATTACTCATTGGCATTGGGATCACACCTTTGGAATGCACCATATTCACGGTTTGTCTATTGCACACCACAAAACGAACGAGTTTTTGAATCAGGAAAGAGCCAAGCTATCTGATAGTGAATATATAAAATTCCTGAAAAAGGATGATAAGTGCCTCGGTAGAGAATATGTAGATAATAAAAGAATTATTGTCGTTTTATCGGATATTCAATTTGAAGAAGAGCTTAGCCTTAATCTCGGTGGAATGACTGCAAAAATTTTTCATGCGGAATCTCCCCACTCGGAAGATACGGTGCTAATTTATATCCCTGAGGAAAAGATATTGTTTTTGGGGGATTCAACAAGTGAAGATTTCTATAATAATGGATATATGGATAAAGACAAACTAGAGTCATTGATAAATGTAGTAGAAAGTACCGATTGCCAGTACTGCATTTTGAGCCATGCAGACCCCCTGACAAAATCGGATTTATTGAATTACTTAAAATCCATACCGAACACAAGAAATTCACGGGGGTATGATTATGGAAGAATGTCAATGGATTTTATGCCCAATTTGTAAAAATAAAACACGGCTTAAAATACGAGAAGATACGGAGTTAAAGAATTTTCCGCTATTTTGTCCGAAGTGCAAACATGAAACGTTAATCGATATACAACAACTAAATATGTCCATTATCAAAGAGCCAGACACTAAGACGCAGAGCCGATGAGTTTGTGAGCAATCATAGATCACCGGCTTTTTCTTTTATATATAATCAAGACAAGACCACCAAATCAAAAAAACGTTGTTTGGATGGGCTGTTTTGCTATGCTCATAACCTTGCCCTCCAAACTTTGTTTTTCGAGTTTGGAGGGTTGCTTTGTGTGTTGGTCAATAATGACTGCGCTGCTGCGGATTCGCTGCAGCGACATTGAATTGCTTACATAAGAAATAGCCTTATAGGTACTTTCTTAAAAAAAGCCTGTACTTCTCATTGGAGAGGTATGGCTATCAACACGAACTGTCGGAACATGTAAAATGCGAACCGAAACATGAGAGTGTACAAACGGACAAATATGTCTGTAGGTACTCTCTTTTTTTGTTATACGGAATTACTGCAAGATGTCGATCACCACCACTTGTCCTTCGTTTTCAACTCAATTTTGAAAATTAGGAGGACAAGCATATGTCAGAAAATAAGAAATATACAATTGTTGTCAAAAGAAGCCGTGTGGAAGTCAGTGAGGCTGTCTACCATGCATATCATAAAGAGCGTGAAGCTGAAAGATATCAAAATAAACTTATTCATCAATTTGAGCTTTCCTTGGAACGATTCCAAGATGACGGCGTTAATGTGGAGTTTTTAATCACTCGTTTTCAGCCGAGTATAGAGGACAAGCTGATAGAGCAGGAACAGCTTCGGAAACTACATATAGCACTTGATGCTTTAACGGTTGAAGAACGGCTGCTGATCCATGAATTATTTTTCAATGGTAAAAGTGAGCGAATACTGGCCGGAGAGCTCGGTGTTCCTCGGATGACCCTTACTGATCACAAGCACCGCATTCTTAAAAAGATGAGAAAAGTTATAGAAGATTAAAAATAAATCCGTCCAGCTCCCTCATTTTTTCCTTTATAGAAGTGAGGGAGCTTTTTTGTTCCCTGTTGTTCCTTGAAAATTTAATATCCAGCAGTTTAGATACGTTAGCTGTTCAAGCGTGATGAGCGAAAGCGGCATTAGAGAACACGCCAAGACCACCTGCAGACAGGTAAGAACTGTTTGTAAAAACGATAGCATCAAAGGTGCAGAGCGAGAAATGTTCGTCCATAAAACGATCCGTGGTGGATCGTACCGCCAAGACCTGAACAGCCTACAATGATACTTCCGCATAGCCACAGACATCGCAATGGGTGCGGCAGCCGGAGAACCCGGCCGGGGTGAGATTCCCATGACAGCCAAACCATGGCTGGTCTAAATTGACTGCCCTATAAAGCCATTGGCTTTTGCTCTGGGAAGTAGTGTCGAATAAGAGCAGCAGAAAACGAAGAACAAGTCTGGCAATTTGATGTCAGATACTATGAGGACAGTGACTTTTTATGTTTGCTGTCCTTATGAATGTGACATTAAAGAAAATGAAATGGAGGGTTCTATATGGAAAAAGCAAAAAGAGGNNTTATATTGATGCACCGGAGGATACACATGGTGTTTTGAAAGGTCAGCATGAAAAACTGGACAGCTATGCTAGTCAGCTGTGTCTTATTGTGGTTGGTTCTTCTCATGATTTGGGAAACGCGCTTACCCTGAATCGCCCCGGTTTAGTGGAGCTGATGGAAGCTACCATTAATGAAAAAATTGATGTGCTGATCATTGACTCCATCACCCGTATCGGTCGTGATACCAAACAGGTGCTGGAGTTTTTGCATAAACTGAATGGTTATGGGGTTAAAGTCTATTCCCCATTAGAGGGAGAAATCAATATAGAACATCAGAAATTGATGATTTCTCCTGTTTTAAAATAGGAGGTGTGCCTATATGTCAAAGTCTCAGGAAGTAAATGAAGTGAAATATAAGGTGGCATTAAAGCTGTTAAATATCATGCTTCGGAATGGACTTATTTCCTCTTCAGAGTATGAAAAAATAGATGAATTGAACCGTCAAACTTTTTCTCCAGAGCTTGCAAAAGTATATGTGTAATAACACTAGCTATGTTGAAAATTGTGTGGTAGTGTATGTTGCTAACAGGAGATCACGTCCTGAAAGAAAGGAGAAAATCTATGGCAAAGAAGATAACAAAAATTGAGCCTGTTAGCGTACAAGTAGCTTTGCAGCTGCAGCCAAAGAAAAGGGTTTGTGCCTATTGCCGAGTCAGTACGGACTCTCGTGAACAACAAAATTCCTTTTCAGCACAGGTTAAGTATTATACCGAACTAATCGGCAAAAAAGATGACTGGGAATATGCCGGAATCTACGCAGATGAAGCAAGGAGCGGTACAAAGNNAAAAGAGAGATGAATTTTTACGGATGATAAAAGACTGCGAAGCTGGCAAGGTGGATATGATTATTACAAAGTCCGTTACCAGATTTGCAAGAAACACGGTAGACAGCATACAGGCAATCCGTAAACTGAAAGCACTCAGTATCGCTGTATATTTTGAAAAAGAACACATCAATACATTATCTGAAAAGAGCGAACAGATGCTGACCATTCTTAGTTCTTTGGCACAGGGAGAATCGGAGGGCATCTCTACCAATACTAAGTGGGCTGTTAAAAAGCGATTTCAAGATGGCTCATTTATCCTCGGTTGTCCAGCTTACGGTTATACGAAAGATGAAGCTGGTGAGCTAATCATTAAGGATGAAGAAGCAGCGGTTGTCCACCGTATTTTCAAAGATTACTTAAATGGCAAAGGCTCTTATGTCATTGCGAAAGGGCTATCAGAAGATGGTATTCCAACTATTCGAAGTGCTGAAAAATGGCAGGATAGTGTAGTAAAAGAAATTCTGCAAAATTCAATCTATACCGGAGATCTATTATTACAAAAAACATTTACAACTGAGGTAGTTCCCTTTAAGCGAAAGACAAATAAAGGGCAGCTGCCTCAGTATTTTATTTCAGAAAACCATGAACCCATTATCACCAGAGAACAGTTTGAAGCGGTCAAGGAAATTTATGAATACCGCAGAGAGCAGATGGGCATCGATGATTCGGGAAAATACCAAAACCGCTATATATTCAGCAGTAATATTATCTGCGGAGAATGTGGCAGTACTTTCCGCAGACAGAAAATCTACATCGGTAAGCCTTATGAAAAAATACAGTGGTGCTGCAGTCAGCACATCGAAGATAAATCAAAATGCAGCTTAAAGGGCATTCGGGAGGATGTAATCAAAAGAGCATTTACAGTGATGTGGAATAAGCTTACTAGCAATTATACAGATATCCTCATTCCCCTGCTGGAATCTTTAAAGAGTCTTCGGATAGATGAACAGCAGGAGCAAGAAATCAGCAAATGCAACAACAGAATTATGGAATTAACAGAGCAGAGTCATATCCTTAGTAGTGTCGTAGCGAAAGGGTATATTGACTCTGCTGTTTTTATAGAAAGACAAAATACCTTAACGCTGGAGCTTGCTGCCGCCAAGAAAAAAAGAAGCCAGCTTCTGGACAGTAATGGTTTTGACCGAGAAATTGCTCGGACAGAGTTGCTGATCGTGCTGATCCAGAGCAATTCCAATATTTTAGAAGATTATAATGAGAATTTGTTTTTACAGGCGGTAGATAAAATTGTCATACACGAAAATCATACCATCACATTCAGGCTAAAAAACAGCTTAGAGTTGACGGAATACTGTGGAAAGGAAGTGGGTGAGGAATGATGCAGCGACATATGCCAATCGGCTATAAAATGGTTGTTGGGAAAATTCAAATCGATGAAACGAAAGAGAAAGTAGTAAAAAAGCTTTTTAAGGATTATCTCTCTGGAGTTTCTACCTACGGTTTAGCCAAGGAACTGACCGCAATGGGATTCTTGAATGCCAATAATAAGCCTTCATGGAATCATGGTTCTATCGGCAAGATTTTAGAAAATACCAAATACTTAGGCAATGACCTTTATCCGCAGATGATAGAGAAAAAACAGTTTGAACAGGTGCAAAATCGTAGAAAAGAACGCTGCCAGACATTAGGCAGAACCGAACAACCAAACAGTATGGTCAATCAATACACCTTCAGCGGCAAGCTTCGCTGCGGAGAATGCGGTGAGATTTACCGCAAATATGTGGAACATAGTGGGAAATCTTCAGAACACACTAATTAGAAATGCAAAAAGTATATTTATAAGAATAGAGTAGAATGCCGATGCGGAGTGATTACGGATGAACAAATCAAGGAAGCATTCATAAGTGCTGCAAATTACATTATTTCCAAGATGTACCTATTAGACCGGAAGCCCAGNNCCCGGGGGTGCCTCCCCCGCCTGGTAACCCAGAATTTAAAAAGCTGGATCAAAGGGTGAAAGAGCTTGAATCAGATGGTCGGTATTCTTCGAAAGAACTATCTGGTTTGATTTTTAAAAGAGCAATGACCTTTTACAACACTGCAAAAATTAAGGATCATGAACATACCACTGAGAAAATGAAGCAAGTCTTTTCACAGCGAGAGCAGCTAAAGGAATTTGATGATGATTTGTTTTTGACGT
>DBGA01000033.1:26676-38012 GCA_002295325.1 Ruminococcaceae bacterium UBA866
GATGCCGACAGACGGCTTACTTTTGAATTTATCAACGGATTAACCATAGACGGAACTTATTAAAATCTCAAGAAAGGATGCGATTTCATGCAGACAGCAAGAAAAAAGAATATATCGGTGATACCTTCTCAACCGGAATATGACCGAAGTATAAAGGTACAATTTAAGATGCTCAGGGTAGCGGCATACTGCAGAGTAAGTACCACCTTAGAGCAGCAGGAAACTAGCTACGAAGCACAGGTATCCTATTACACCGAAAAGATACAAAGTAACCCCAATTGGAAGCTGGCAGGAATCTACGCTGATGATGGAAAATCGGCAACGAACACTAAAAAACGTGATGACTTCAATACCATGATAGACGATTGCATGGCAGGAAAAATAGATCTGGTCATCACCAAGTCAGTCAGCCGATTTGCAAGAAATACGGTGGACTCTCTACAAAATATCAGAAAACTTAAGGGAAAGAATATCGGAGTTATTTTTGAGAAAGAGGGTGTCAATACACTGGATGGTACAGGCGAGCTTCTGATTACTATCCTGAGCAGTCAGGCACAGGAAGAAAGCCGTAACCTAAGCGAAAATACACGCTGGGGATTGGTAAGGCGGTTTGAAAACGGAGTGATATCCGTCAACCATACTAAGTTTTTAGGCTATACCAAGGACGAAAATGGCGAGCTGGTCATTGTACCAGAGGAAGCCGAGCTAGTAAGACGAATTTTCAGGCTTTATTTAGAGGGTAATAGCAGCATCAAGATTGCAAAAATATTGAAAGCGGAGGGTATCAAAACAGTTACCGGAATGGATACTTGGCAGCCTAGTGTCATAGATCAAATGTTGCGGAATGAAAAATATATGGGCGATGCATTACTGCAAAAGACCTATACCGTAGATTTTCTTAGCAAGAAACGAGTTAAAAACCAAGGAATTGTTCCACAGTATTATATTGAGGATAACCATGAAGCAATTATCCCAAGAGAGCTTTTTTATAGGGCGCAGGAAGAAAAAGCAAGGCGAGCGGCTATATACAAGCCATCTTCCGAAAAGAAATCCAAGACAGAAAAAAGCAAATACAGTTCAAAATACTCTTTATCAGATATTATGGTATGCGGCGAATGCGGTCAGCCATACCGTAGGCAGACATGGTCAAAATACGGTCAGAAAAGCGCCGTGTGGCGCTGTGACAACCGTTTAAAGAATGGAACAAAGAACTGCAAACATTCCCCCACTTTAAAAGAACAGCCCTTGTATGAGGCAATTATGACTGCCATAAACAGCGTAGTAGAAAACCAAGGTGAATTTGTGGGAGCCTTCCGGGAAAATGTAATAAGAGTTATCGGAAGTTATTCCACGAGACATATTCCTTCTGAGTATGATGAGCAAATAGAAAAGCTACAGGGTGAAATGCTTACCCTGATTGAAGAAAATGCAAAGCAGGGTTCTGTCAATGAAAATTTTGACAAGCAGTACCACAGCATTGCCGAGAAAATAAGAGACTTAAAACTAAAAAAGCTTAAGCTGACACAGGAAAACAGGCTGGCTGAAACCTTTAGTCAGAGGATTGATGATATGGATAGATGCATCAAGAAAACCTCTTGCACGGTAGGAGGTTATGACGATGAACTGGTCAGACGACTGCTGCAGAGTGTTAAAGTAATCGGCGAAGATAAGATAGAAATACAATTCAAGTCTGGAATTGTGATGCAGCAAAGGGTAGCATATAGTGGATAATGAATAAGCAGGAATGGGGTGTGTTACCTGCTCCTGCTTATAAAAAGCTGTTAAGAGTAAAATCCTCAGTACGCTGAGGGTTTTACTCTTGGCAGCTATAGGGTGACTATATTTTCACCTAGATGTAGACAGAATATATAGCGAATGCTATAATATATTTTGTAGGAGTGTGTCGCGTTATGAAAATGTGCAATGTAATTAAACAAATAAGAGTCGATCTGCATTTATCGCAAATGGCGTTTGCGGATGAGCTTCATGTTCACTTTTCTACAGTTAATCGGTGGGAAAATGACCGGGCAGAACCAAATCCTCTTGCAACTATGGCGCTGATTTCTTTATGTGAACAGCGAAATGTTCGCAAAGACTTGGTAGATTTTCTACGTAATTTAAAGTGAGAAAAAGGAGCTAATCGAGATGGCAGTTAAAAAGAGTGTATTATACGCTTCGCTATGGAGCAGTTGTGATGAATTAAGGGGTGGCATGGATGCCTCATTATATAAAGACTATATACTAACAATGCTTTTTGTAAAATATGTTACCGATCGCTTTAAGGGTGATCGGTATGCTGAAATAGATGTTCCTAATGGTGGTGGATTTGATGCAATGATTGCTGCCAAAGGAAAAAGTGATATTGGCGATAAAATAAATAAAATAATCAGTAAACTAGCTGAGGCAAATGATCTAGT
Organism: Ruminococcaceae bacterium UBA866; assembly: GCA_002295325.1. GTDB lineage: Bacteria > Bacillota > Clostridia > Oscillospirales > Ruminococcaceae > Paludihabitans. The sequence continues at coordinate 29,094 of DBGA01000033.1, forward strand.
GGGTATTATTGATGTGGCTGATTTTGATGATGATACGAAACTTGGTAGTGGAAAAGAAAAAACAGATAAGTTAACTAGGCTAATTGCTATATTTGAAGATGAAAAACTGGATTTTCGTAAGAATCGTGCTGGCGGTGACGATATCATCGGTGATGCATATGAATATCTGATGAGAAACTTTGCAACTGAGAGTGGAAAAAGCAAAGGACAATTTTATACTCCTGCTGAAGTTTCTCGTATTATGGCAAAAGTGATAGGTATTAATACGGCAACAAAAGCCTCACAGACAATTTACGACCCTACTTGCGGATCTGGGTCGTTACTGATTAGAGCGGCAGATGAAGCACCTCATGGAATAACCATTTATGGTCAGGAGTATGATCCGACCACAGCAGGTCTTGCTAAGATGAATCTTGTTCTACATAATAAATCTACTGGAACTATTGCACGTGGAAATACACTGTCGTCTCCACAATTTAAGGATGGGGAAGTTCCTGAACGCTTTGACTTTGCGGTTTCTAATCCTCCGTTTTCCTTTAAATCATGGAATAATGGAATTGACCCTTCTTGCGATATTCGTTTTGCTGGATACGATGCGGTACCGCCTGATAAAAATGGTGATTATGCTTGGCTGATGCATTTCATTTATTCACTAAAGCCGGAAATAGGGAAAGGCGCTATTATTTTACCGCATGGAGTACTTTTCCGTGGTAATGCAGAAACGACTATTAGAAAGAAAATAATCAATCGTCACATTATTAAAGGTATTATTGGATTACCAGCAAATTTGTTTTATGGGACAGGAATTCCAGCTTGTATTATTGTATTGGACAAAGAAAATGCTGCAGGTCGAACAGGTATTTTTATGATTGATGCCAGTAAAGGTTATATAAAAGATGGAAATAAAAACAGGCTGAGAGAACAGGACATTCGTAAAATTGTGGACTGTTTTACTGGTCTGGATGAATTGCCTAAATTTTCGCGGATGATTCCATATAGCGAGATTGAAAGTAATGAATACAATCTCAATATCCCACGTTATATTGATTCAAGTCAGCCAGAGGATTTACAAGATATAGAGGCTCACATCAAAGGTGGGTTACCTCAACATGATATTGATGAGTTGGAACGCTACTGGAATGTATTTCCTAATCTCCGAAAAGAGTTATTCGAAGATTTTGGAAGGGAATCATATGTAAAATTAAAACAAAAAAAAGATGATATCCGAAAGGCCATTTTTGGAAATAAAGAATTTGAAACTTACGCACGGAAAGTGGATGCTGACTTCAAAACGTGGAAAGATAGCCAATGGAAGAAACTTAATGGAATTAAAAAAGGAGATAATCCTAAAGTATTTATTGAGGATATATCTACGGCACTACTGTGCCAATTTAGTGATATTTCATTAATTGACAAATACGATGTGTATCAATGCTTGATGTCTTATTGGGAGAATACCATGCAGGATGATGTATATTCTGTTGCCTTTGATGGATGGGAAGCCGGAAATGAAATTTTGATTGAGTATGTGATGAAAAAGAAGAAGGATGGAACTATAATTGCCACTGATAAAATTAAAGAGTATGAGGGCAGAATGATTCCAAAAGCCTTAATGATAGAGCAATATTTTCCAGAAGAAAAAGCGGCAATTACCCGTTTTCAAACAGAGAGAGACGAGCTTGTCCGCTTAATGGAGGAGATGCGTGATGAACATGGTGGTGAAGATGGTTTATTATCGGAAGTTATAAATGAAAAAGGTAATATTACAAAAAGCGATCTAGCAAAACGAATTAAGGAAATTAAAAATGACCGCACTTCAAAAGATGAATTAAAAGTATTGCAACAATACGAACAGCTTTTAAAAGATGAATCTGCTTATAATACTTCTATAAAAAAAGCTGTGGAAGCATTGGATCATGTAGTTCGTGAGCAATATAATAAATTAAGCGTGAAAGAAATTAAGGATTTAATGGTAAATAGAAAGTGGTGTGACACGCTCTTTGATGCGATTGACCATATTTATTCTGCTATTTCACATCGACTTGCAAATCGTATTGCAGAGTTGGTAGATAGGTATGAGGAAACCTTACTACAGCTAGAAAAACAGGTGGAGACTTATGAGGAAAAAGTGAAATCACATCTAGAAAGGATGGGATTCTCATGGGATTAAAACTTGGGTATAAAATGACGGAAATTGGGATTATACCAGAAGATTGGGATGTTTCCTCATTGGAAGAACTTTTTGAGTTTAAAAATGGATTAAATAAAGCCAAAGAATACTTTGGCAAAGGAACTCCAATAGTAAACTATACTGATGTATACTCAAAATCTAGTTTAACAAAGGAGGATTTACTAGGACGAGTAACTTTAAGCAAGGATGAAATACGAAGATACGAAGTCCATAAGGGAGATGTTTTTTTTACTCGCACATCAGAAACTCCTGAAGAAGTTGGAATTTCTAGTGTCGCAATAGATGAATTTGAAAATACTGTATTTAGTGGTTTTGTACTTCGTGCAAGATCGTTAAATGAAACGCTTGATTTGAATTATAAAAAATATTGTTTTCAAACCAAACATGTGAGAAAGGCTATTATTACAGGATGTACTTATACAACGAGAGCTTTAACAAATGGAACTCAACTTTCTAGAATAAAAATACCTATACCTACATTAAGTGAGCAGCGATTAATTTCTGATGCTCTGTCCGACATAGGCGAACTGGTTTCTTCATTGGAAAAGTTAATTGAAAAAAAGCAAGCTATTAAGCAGGGAGCTATGCAGCAACTACTGACTTGTAAAAAACGATTGCCAGGGTTTAATAAAGAATGGAAGCTGCAGGAGTTGGGATTAATCGCTAATATTAATATGGGACAATCACCTTTATCAGTAGGTTATAACATTAAGGGAGATGGGATACCTCTAATACAAGGTAATACAGATTTAGAGAATAGAAAAACAATTAGACGTTACTATACCTCTATAATCACAAAAGTTGCACAGGCAGGAGATATTATCATGACCGTTCGAGCGCCGGTTGGAAGTGTGGGCATTGCCTTATTTGAATGTTGTATTGGTAGAGGGGTTTGTTCTATTACATTTGAAAATGATTATTTGTACCATTACCTTATATTTATAGAAAATACATGGAGCAAATTGTCAACAGGTTCAACATTTGAGTCAATAAGTTCTAATCAACTATATTTATCAAAAGTATATATGCCCGTGGACGAGAATGAACAAATAGCCATTGCTTCCATATTATCAGATATGGACAATGAAATAGAAGCGTTAGAAAAAAAACTGAAAAAGTACTGTAATATTAAACAAGGAATGATGGAGGAATTATTAACTGGCTGTATCCGATTGGTAAAAACGACACAAAAGGTACAGCCTAAAAAGAAAGAAAAAACTCAAAGCCATAACGAACACTTTAATGAAGCGGTGGTATTGTCAGCGCTTGTGTCAATGTTTTCTTCGGAACAATACCCTATGGGTCGATTCAAACGTCAGAAGTTGGCGTATTTGCTTCACCGTCATATTGAAGGCACAACAATAGGCTTCTTAAAGAAAGCAGCCGGGCCGTACAATCCATCTATTAAATATAAGGATGAAACAATAGCTCTTAAAAACAGATATGTGAAAGAGTGTAAAACGGATAAAGCTCAAGGTCTTGTTCCCAGCGAAAATATAGGGCAGGCAATTGAATATTTTAAAGAGTGGTACGGTGGAGATGCTATTACATGGTTAGAACAATTTCATTATACAAAAAAAGATGAGTTAGAATTATTAGCTACCGTAGATATGGCAATGACGGATCTTGAAACCAAGCAGCAAAAAATTACTGTAGATACAGTAAAACTCATTATTTGTAGCAACAAGGAATGGAAGCCAAAATTGGAGAGAGATATTTTTTCGGATAAAAACATTCAGAAGGCCATTAAGTGGAGCAGAGAATTATTTGGTGACTGTTAAATGAACGGAGGGAACATGATGAGTGGAGTTGGAGAACGAGAGCGGATAACACAAAATAGAATTATACAATTGTTTCAAGATGAAAGTAAATTAGGATATACTTATATTGGGAATTTGCGAGATCAGGACAATGCTAATATTGATGATGCGCGGCTGAAAGGTTATTTGCATAGACAGGGATATTCAAATGAATTAATTCGCCGTTCAGTAAATGCACTTATTACTGCATCAAAAGATCCGGATTTATATAATGCAAATAAGGAAGTGTACTCTCTACTTCGTTATGGAGCTTCTCAAAAAGAAGATGTTACTTCCAAAAACGCCACGGTCAAGTTTATTAATTGGAATGAGCCATTTAAAAACGAATTTGCCGTTGCGGAAGAAGTAACAATTAAGGGTGATCATACTAAGCGCCCCGATATTGTTTTATATGTTAATGGTATTGCAATCTGTGTTTTGGAACTTAAAAGTAGCATTGTTTCTGTTTCTGAGGGTATTCGTCAGAATCTCGATAATCAAGAAGCGGAATTTATTCGTCCTTTTTTCTCCACTATTCAGTTAACTATGGCGGGCAATGATACAGAAGGAATGCAATTTGGAGTAATTTTAACTCCAGAAAAACAATATATTGAGTGGAAAGAGGACGAAAAAGCTAAAGATGATCTTTCTACCAATATTAAAGAGTTGAGCAAAGACGAAGGATATAAAATTGATCGTCAGCTTATTAGTGTTTGCCAGAAAGAGCGTCTTTTAGATATCATCTATAATTTTATTGTGTTTGATGGTGGGATTAAAAAAACATGCAGACACAATCAATACTTTGGTGTAGTTGCAGCCAGAGAACGCCTGAGTAAAAAGCGGGAGGGTGGTATCATTTGGCATACACAAGGCAGCGGAAAATCTCTTACAATGGTGTGGATATCGCACTGGATCAAAGAGCATGACCCTAATGCGCGTGTACTAATTGTAACAGATCGTGATGAGTTGGATGATCAAATTGAAAACAAAGTATTTGGATCAGATGGTGTGGGTGATACGATTTATCGTACCACAAGCTGCGCTGACTTAATTCAAAAGATTAATCAAACAACACCTATTTTAATGTGCTCACTGATTCATAAATTTGGAAAGCGTAGAAAAGAAAACGATGATAAGGCCTATAATGACTATATAGAACAGCTAAAAGTCAGTTTACCCACTGGGTTTAAGGCAAAAGGTAAATTCTATGTATTTGTAGATGAATGCCATCGTACCCAGTCGGGCAAACTACACAAAGCGATGTCTGCTATTTTACCAAATGCTATTTTCATTGGTTTTACCGGTACTCCACTTTTGAGTAAAAAAGAACTGCAAAAAAGAGGAATTAAAAGTAGCATTGAAATTTTCGGTTCTTATATACATNNTTTAATGAGGCTGTAGAAGACAAGGTTATTCTGGATTTGCGTTATGAAGCTAGGGATGTACCACAGGATATTCCTTCACAAGATAAGATTGACGCTTGGTTTGAAGCAAAGACAAAAGGATTGACAGACCTATCGAAAGCTCGCCTAAAGAAACGTTGGGGAACCTTGAAAGAAGTATACAGTTCTAAAGACCGCCTTGGGAGAATTGTTTCTGATATAATCTATGATATGGAAATTAAGGACAGGTTGAATAATGGATGCGGTAACGCTATATTAGTAGCATCCAGTATCTATCAAGCCTGCCAGTATTATAAGCTGTTCTGTGATAATGGCTTTGATAAGTGCGCTATCATAACCTCGTATTCTGCAGATACATCTGAAATTAAAGGCGAAGCTACAGGTGAATCACGTGATACAGAAAATAGATTTAAATTTGCTGTTTATAAAAAAATGTTGGATGGCAAAGATATAGAAACTTTTGAAAAAGAAACAAAGGAAAAATTTATAAAAAATCCGGGTCAAATGCGCTTGTTAATTGTAGTTGATAAGCTACTAACAGGCTTTGATGCTCCTTCTGCGACCTATCTGTATATTGATAAATCAATGCGAGATCACGGTCTATTTCAGGCAATTTGTCGCGTAAACAGATTAGATGGAGATGATAAGGAGTATGGTTATATTATAGATTATATGGATTTATTCAATAGTCTTGAAAAAGCCATCAACGACTACACATCAGAGGCTTTTGATACATTTGAAAAAGAAGATATTGAGGGGCTTCTTAAAACCCGTACAACAGAAGCAAAAAAACAGCTAGAAGAGCTTTTAGAAAGTCTACGTGCCCTATGTGAACCAGTTAAGTTGCCAAGAACAACATTGGAATTTATTCGCTACTTTTGTTGGGTACACGATGGGGACTTAGATGAGTTAGAAGTTAATCAATCCAAGCGTCTATCGTTATATCGTTTTACTGCTTCATTACTGAGAACTTTTGCAGATATCTCTGGTAATATGGAGGAACTGGGTTATACCATAACGGAGATAGCCAATATCAAAAATGAAGTTATATTCTATCAAAAGGTTCGTGATGAAATTAAGTTAGCTAGCGGTGATTATGTTGACTTAAAAAAACATGAAGCAGATATGCGTTATTTAATTGATAACTATATTAGAGCAGGAGAAACTGAAAAAATATCAGCATTTGACGATATGTCGCTTATTCAATTAATTGTGGAGCGAGGTGTGGATTTTACAGAATATTTGCCGGATGGGATAAAAAAAGATCCAGAAGCAGCGGCAGAAACTATTGAGAATAATGTCCGTAAACATATTATAGAAAAAAGCAACACAAACCCTATGTACTATGAAAAAATGTCAGCACTTCTATTGAAAATAATTGAAGATAGAAAGGCTCGGAAAGAAGATTATAAAGCATATTTGCAAAAGATTGTAGAGTTAACGCGTAAAGTAGAAAAGCCGGAAGAATACTCGGATTATCCAGATTCTATTAAACGGTCACCAGCATTGCGTGCATTATATGATAACATTTCAGATGATACAGAGTTACTCCTAAAACTTTATAATAAAATAATGGAAATCAAGCCCGATAAGTGGATTGGAGATAAAGCAAAAGGCAAAGTTATTTTGCGTGGAATTCACACATTAATAAATGATGACAATATGGTTGATGCTATCTTTGAAATAGTAAAAAAGCAGCGAGAGTTCAGGTGATCAAATGATAGTATCGGGAATCGAAATAGACATAGTTAAAAAAGATATTAAAAATATGCACCTGTCAGTATTACCACCTGACGGGAAAGTTCGTGTTTCTGTTCCAAAAGATATAAGTGATGATGCTATACAACTTTTTGTTATCTCAAAAATTAGTTGGATTAAACGACAAATTGACGATTTTAACAGTCAATTGCGACAAACTAATCGGGAGTATGTTTCTGGGGAAAGTCATTATATTTGGGGACAAAGATACCGCATGGAAGTTCGGCATACCCAAGGAAATAGTAAAATAGATATTAAAGGAAATAAATTTATTTTTATTGTAAGACCTGAAAGCACGATTAAGCAACGTGAGAACACGATGAATGAATGGTATCGCAAACAGTTAAAATCAAAAATGCCGGATTTGTTTTCTAAATGGGAGGAAATAATAGGTGTTCATGCTGAAGAAGTATATGTAAAAAATATGTTAACAAAATGGGGTACTTGTAATGTGGATGCAAAACGGATATGGATTAATTTGCAATTGACCAAGAAACCTCCTCAATGTTTGGAATATGTTATTGTACATGAACTGGTGCATCTTCTAGAAAAAAGCCACAATGTAAGATTTACACAATATATGGATCAATTTTTGCCGGATTGGAAAGAACGAAAACATGAATTAAACCAATTCATTATGGACTGCTATTGCAATTTGCCAACTGATAGTTTGTAATATATTAAATATATATGTATTTATGTGGAGAAGCATCAACTGGCAAAAAAGTGAGATATTATTAGATATAGATTATTGAAAATTAATTGGGATTGGAGGAGATTTCAATGGAATATTTAGCTCAAAGTAAAATTTATGAAAATATAAAACTTACGTTAGAAGAAGCACAGCAGAAAGTATATTCTACTGTTAATTTTGTAATGGTAGAAACTTATTGGAATATTGGCAAACAGATATACGAAGCACAAGGTGAAAATGAACGTGCAGAGTATGGAAAAGGTTTATTGAAATTTTTATCTAAAAAATTGACTGCGGAATTTGGCAAAGGATATACTGTGACGAATTTAAAATATATGCGTCAATTTTATAATGCTTTTCCAAAACGTCACGCACTGCGTGACCAATTGAGTTGGACACATTATAGAATGCTTTTAAAGGTTGAAAATGATGCAGCTCGAATGTTTTATTTAGAAGAATGTGCAAAATCAAATTGGAGTACAAGACAGCTTGAGCGACAAATAAATAGCTTTTATTATCAGAGATTGTTATCTAGCCAAGACAAAGATAGCGTGCGAAATGAAATTCGAACATTGGAAAAAGGCATTGATGCCAAAGATATCATACGAGATCCATATGTACTTGAATTTTTAGGATTAGAGCAAACACCTAATCTCTATGAAAAAGATATTGAGCAAGGTTTGATTGACCATTTGCAAAAATTCTTATTGGAGCTTGGACGTGGATTTTCATTCGTGGCGAGACAACAACATATTACCTTTGATGGAGAGCATTATTATATTGACCTTGTTTTTTATAATTATATTTTGAAGTGCTTTGTCATTATTGATTTAAAGATTGGTAAGCTGACTCATCAGGACATTGGTCAAATGCAGATGTATGTGAATTACTATACAAGAGAACTAATGAATGAGGGTGACAATCTCCCTATTGGAATTGTTCTTTGTGCAGACAAAAGTGAGTCGGTTGTAAAATATACATTACCGGAAGATAACAATCAGATTTTTGCTTCCAAATATAAATTGTATATGCCGTCAGAAGAAGAACTTAAGCGAGAACTTGCAAAAGAACAGG
>DBGA01000033.1:38047-41893 GCA_002295325.1 Ruminococcaceae bacterium UBA866
AAATATGAAGAAAAGGTTATATTGAAAAAAGAGTTAGAGTTCCCGCTGGCTTTTGGTAAGGAGTTGTTAGTTGAAGTGCTAAACAAGCTGGAAAAAGTTAAAACTGAGTATTTCTACTTTGATAATGATAAGCTATTTGAAAAGCCAAACTGTTTGTACATTTTTGCACAGAAGATAGAAAGTATCAATTCTGCAATTGAAACTGAAGAACTTAAATTTTATGAAGATGAATATTTGGAAGCAAAACAAATAAATGCAGTTTCAAAATTAAAAGATGAAAGAGAACAATATATAATTGAGTTGAAAAAGAATCAAGACAGAGATATTTATAAAGAATTCATACATATACAATCCTTCATAGAGCGAAACTCATTTGAGAACTTATTTGAAAAAAGCAATATTACAGAAGAAAATTTTGAAATATTAAAATATATTTATAACGGCATAAAAGATTTTAATACGAAAGAAAACAAAGATAAATCAGATGTAGCTCTTTTGTATGAAAAGTTAGTTCTGTTTAAGATAAGTTCAGATGTTGTCCATGAAGGTCAATTTGATCAAGATATTTTTGATTTGTATTATAAGGGTTTTGAAAAACATGATGGCTTCGAAAAAAGATTATATGATATTTGTGAAAAGTATTATAAGTTAGTTGCCACAGATAGCTTTATCGAAAAATATGAATTTAATATGGATAGCCAAAAATGGGATGGCAATAGCACAGAATTAGTTTTACTAAGTGATAGCGACTTATATATTTCTATAAGTGAATTATATGAGAAAGCAAATAAATTAGAAGATAACTTTGTAGAAGTAAAGAATGATAATCTTCAGGATTTCTATAATTATAGTAAAAGTATTACTCAAAGCATATTAGAAATTATTACAAAGTTAGAGAAACATCAATCCAAAATAGCAAAATGGTGTAAGTGATATTTGGCTTCAGATACCCTGCCGCCAAGGGGATACCAGCTTCCTAAGGCATCATTATCACCGCCACAAGGCACGTTGAGAGTATAATTCTGATGACGTATTGTGGCTCGAAGAAGAAATAATAGAGTTCAACCACAACATATAGTGGTTTGAGGACAGTTTTTGGGCGAATAAAGAGCAAAAAAACACCGTTTTTTGACCCTTAAAAATAGGCAAAAATATAGATGACATTAGATAAATTGAGTGATGATAGGGAAAAAATAGGAAAACAAGTATGGAAACATGGAATAATAATCTGATGGGCTGGAGGAAACTTTATATAATGTACGTCAGTAGAAAATTATGTATAGTTGATAGAATCTATGCTGCTAAATTCTATTGTACTCATGTTCATATTGTGGTAGAATAAACATATCAATATATATTGATATGTTTATTCTTATTAAGGATGAATTTTACTTTATTGTAAGAAACGATAATGTTTCAAAAAATACTAGAACAATTGTGTGGAGTATGACAATAGCTTTAGTTGGGCTAATTATACATCATGTTTTATTTAGGAGGTAAAGTATGCAAATTAGTGATGAACAAATTGAAGTATATACTAAATTCTTTCATGGATTATCAAATCCTACAAGATATAGAATTATACTTTCCTTAATAGATGGTCCTAAAAATGTGGGAGAATTAACAGAGGATATTGGGTGTTCTCAAAGTCTTATTTCAATGCAGTTAAAATGCTTGAAATGGTGCAACTATGTGAAATCGTCAAAGGATGGAAAGAATATTTACTACTCTATTTCAGATGAAAGAGTGATAGCACTTGTTAAATTAGGTCAATCTATAGCTGACGGAAATACGGATAAAATATGTACTTGTGAAATATTAAAAAATGAAAAGTATACCGAAAACAAGGAGGGATGAAATGAGCGAAAATGCAAAAGACTTTGATTTAATTATTATTGGAGGTGGCTCGGCAGGATTTGCCGCAGCAATTAAGGCTTCTCAGTTTAATAAAAAGGTTGCAGTTGTTGAAAGTGGAGTAATTGGAGGAACATGTTTAAATGTAGGATGTGTGCCTACCAAGAACTTGCTAAGAGCAGCAGAAATATATCATTTTGGACAAGAGAACCCTTTTGAGGGCATCAATATGAAACAAGTGAGTTTAGATTTTAAAGAGATTATTATGCAAAAAGATAATCTTCTAGCAGAGCTAAGAAAAGAAAAATATATCGATATTTATGAAAATGATAAAAATATTACCTTACTTAAAGGTAAGGCTGAATTTATTAATCAAGATACCATACAGATAAATGAAGAACAGTATAAGGCTTCTAAATATATAATTACAACTGGTTCTAGGTCTTCTATTGCTAAGATTGATGGCTTAGGATGTGTAAAATACTTAACCAATATTGAAATTATGGAGTTAGATAAGTTACCTGAAAAATTAATTATTATAGGTGGTGGCTGGATCGCTGTTGAGTTTGCTCAAATGTTTTCTATGTTTGGTTCAAAGGTTACAATTCTACAAAGAAGCGGAAGAATAGTTAAAAATGAAGAGCCTGAAATTTCTGATGCCTTAGAAAAAGCACTAAAAAACCATGGAATAAATATTGTGACAGATATTTCATTTCAAAAAGTGTATGAAGAAAATAATAGAAAGTATGTAACTGTTATAAAAGACGGGAATGAACAGACTTTTGAAGGTGACCAATTACTAATAGCCACAGGGAGAACTCCAAACTCTGATAACATGGGGCTGGAAAAGGCAGGAGTAATAGTAGATGAAAAAGGTTTTATAAAAATTAATGAATATTTACAAACATCAAATCCTAATGTTTATGCGGCTGGTGATGTTATTGGAAACTATATGCTTGTTACGGTAAATGCCCATGAAGGTTCAGTAGCGGGTGAAAATGCTACTCAGAACAATATAAGAAAGCCTAACTATAAAGCAGTTCCTCATGCAATATTTACTAGCCCTCAAGTGGCATCTGTAGGACTTAAGGAATCTGAAGCTATAGAGTTAGGATTAAAAGTTAATAGTAGGACTTTAGATATGGGATTAGTCCCAAAAGCAGCTGCAATTAGAAATACTCAAGGCTTTGTAAAGATGATTATTGACAAAGATACTAAAAAGATTCTGGGGGTTCATGTTATAGGTGAGTTAGCGGCAGATATTATCCAAGAGGCAACCTTAGCATTACAATTTAATCTCACAAGCACTGATATATCAAATACTATACACGTATACCCTACTATGTCAGAAGCAATAAAACTTGTTGCGCAATCCTTTGATAGGGATATGAAAAAACTTAGCTGTTGTGCTGAATAAGTAAAGGAGGAAGACAATCAATGATTGAAAAAGAAGAAGGCAATAATCCAAATATGTCTTGCTGTGGAAATGAATCAGAATCTATAACCATAGCAAAAAAAAATAATCTATGCCCTGTATGTGAAAAACAAGGAACTCTTGTAAAAAATATTACAGTAAATCATATGNNGTGAGGAATGTGATATTACTTACTACAATACAAAATCTAATATCAAATTTAATAAACAACAATTAAAAGTGCCTATATGGTTTAAGAAAGACGCTAATCCTAAATATGCGTGCTACTGTAGTAAAGTAACGGAGGAACAAGTTATAAATGCTGTCATAAAAGATGGTGCTAATAATATGAAAGAGGTTCTAAAGATTACGGGTGCAATGGGAAATTCACAATGTCAGAAGAAAAATCCATTAGGTAAGTGCTGCCATAAAATAATTCAGGATGCAATAGATAAGGGATTATCCATGAAATAATTTCTTTGTATTAAGTTGCTTTATAAAGTTAGAACTGTAACAAAATTAATATTTTTTCTATAAATCCAAAACTAAATATAGAAATTCTAAGAGGCGAAGTCTTC
>DBGA01000024.1 GCA_002295325.1 Ruminococcaceae bacterium UBA866
AGCAAAGGAGAGGAAAATGCGATAGCATTAATTTATTTTTTCAACACTCTTTCCGATATTAATGCTGATGAAAAGAATACGATCGTAGTTTTAGACGACCCTATTTCAAGTTTTGATACTAATTTTTACTACAATGCAATTAGCTACATCAGAGATAAAACCAGTAACATTGGACAAGTATTTATTTTTACCCATAAATTTTCTCTGCTCAAGGACTATTCAATGATGTATAAGGGTGAAACAAATAGATATATGCTTCAGCGTATTGGTGATGCTCCCAATCTTTTAAATGAAGATAATTTCATAGGACAATATCATGATGAGTATGCATATCTTTTTAAGCAGATTTATAATTTTGTTAAAAATCCTCCCGCTAGCCCAAGCGATTATCTCCAGTATCCTAACATGGGTAGACGTTTATTGGAAGGTTTTTTGACGTTTAAATTACCTCTTCCCAACAATGATGGTTCTTTGATTGATAGAGTCTTAGCTTTAGAGGAAGGTAAAAATACTGGTGCGGGACGAGCCGTTTTGAGGTTACTAAATAACCATTCTCACTTGCGTGTTATTGTAGATGGTGATGTTGCAGACGATATTTCAAACATTTCAATTTTACCAGATGTATTTCGACAACTTTTAGAATTCATGAAACAACACGATAAGAAACATTACAACACTTTAGCTCGTCAATGTGACCCGGAATATGTTGAAACTGGAACTGCTGTACATATCGATATAAAGCCTAAACGTACAATAAAGCTATATTGCATGCCAGCTTCAGCAGGCACTGGTACATACTTTGAAGAAAGCGATTACGAAGAAATACAGGTGGAAAATCAAGATTGTGATTATGCTATCAAAATTTCTGGAGATAGTATGGAACCAGAAATTCTCAATGGTAGTACCGTGTTGGTAAAAGAGTGCGAAGAAATTGCTAATGCAAAAACGGCTGTGGTCTGGCACTGTGATGGTAGTTTATGCAAAAAGGTAATTCAAAGACCGGAAGGTATTCTTTTGGTTTCTGTTAATAAAAAATATCCTCCAATAAAAGTCCTTCCAGACGATACATTTAAGATATTTGGAGAAGTAATAGAGATCATCAAGCCCCAGAAAAGGTTAAGATGATGTGTAAAGTAACCCCAAAAGATACGGAGGAGGATAGTGCAGTGAATGAAAATGCTTTGCTTATAAGGCTAGAAAAACTCAGCTTATATAAGGAATTAAGCAATAGGTGTAAAGAGGATTTATCATTACATCCAATTCTTACACTTATTCAAAATGTTGGAGAATACGCAATCGCAATATCCAAATCAATTATTATAAATATGCGTGAGTACACGCTTCATGATGATGATCATCTTTTTTCCATGCTATATTTAGCTGGAAAATTGATCCCCAAAGATACATTAGAGAGGCTTTCAACAGCAGATATCATGATGATTATATTATCTATATTTCTTCATGATATAGGAATGTCTCCTGAGGGCGAATTAATCCGTGCGTGGAAAGGCCAATTATCAGAAAATGAGCTAGAGCCATACAAAAATGATATTGCTGCGTTTCAACGCTTTAGGAGTGGGTTTGTGCGTGAACTGCAAGAAATCGAATCCTTTCAAAAAACCAAACAATATGCAAAAGCGCAACTGGTTGAAGATCAAATAATAACTAATTATATTCGCAATACTCATGCAGACCGTGCCAGAAAATTAATAGCTAAAGATTGAACAGGAAAAATAAAATATAAGGATGCTGATCTCACATCTACATTGGCGGAAATTTGTTTCAGTCATAATGAAAATCATTTAGCTTTGCTTGATATGGAAACAATTAAGCTATGCGGAGAAGATACTTTTTTATGTGTACCTTTTATATCTGTCATACTAAGGATCACTGATATAATGGATTTTGATGCTAAACGCACACCAGACATTTTATTTTCACATCTTACCATTAAAAATGCGGTTTCGCTGAATGAATGGGTAAAGCACCTTTCAGTGTCAGGGTGGACATTTCAAAGAGATACAGTGACTTTTTCCGCCCAGTGTTCACATCCTGCAATTGAAGCTTCAATCAAAAACTTCTGTGATCAGATAGATGATGAATTAAAAAATTGTACATTTATTTTAGCAAACTTGGCAAGTGAGATTTGTGATATTGAAATTTACAAAATCAAGTTACCTGCATATGTAAATCGAAAAAAAATTGGGGCAAAACGTGATATTGAAACAAGTTTGCCAATCTATTCATATAGGGACACAAAGTTTACACTTAACAAGCGACAAGTTGTTGATCTATTAATGGGAACAAAGTTATATGGAAAACCAGAAGTCGCGTTGCGAGAACTTTTGCAAAACTCAATTGATGCTTGCCAGTTAAGAAGCAGTCTTAGCGAGCGATGGAAAGATAATTATATTCCTTGTATTTCAGTATCTATGAAAACGATAGATGGTGTTGATTATTTAACTGTAGAAGATAATGGAATAGGAATGAATCAGCATATCGTTGACAGCTATTATACAAATATTGGACAGTCATACTACACGTCTACTGAATTTCATGACTTAATGAGTGAATCTACAAAAGCGTTTAAACCAATTTCGCGGTTTGGAATTGGAATATTGGCGTGTTTTATGGTATGTGACAATATGGAAGTTGAAACAAGAAAGATATTGGGTTCATATCAGACAGACGAGGCACTCAGCATATCAATTGAAGGATATGATAGCTTATTTGTGATAAAGAACGGTACTCGTCTCGAACCCGGTACTCAGACAACGCTCCGCTTGAGAGAAGTTCGTCCTTGGCAACGTATGAATCAAAAAGAATTTATATCTTGCGTAAAGAAATTGGTACCACTGCCACCATTTGATATTGAAATATATTATGACGATTATCAAGAAATCTGCACACCTACTACTTTTGAAGAGTTGGATTTTACATTGGAAGATGAATATTCGTGGAGTAAAGAAGATAATATAAAAATCGTTTCCTTTGACTTAAACGATAGTGACAAAGGTTTTCGTGGAAAAGCTGAGATTGCCTATATAGTAAATCACCACAATCAAATCCTTAAGGAATTAGATATTTGCAAAAAAGAAGTTATGGTAGAGAACGAATCTTTTACATTATCCTCTAGTATTTCATATGCAACGAATTGCATACACAAGTCAAGCTCAAGCATTGAAGTGGATGAAGATGGAGATGTGAACGCTCATGACTCTTTTAGAGAGATATGTAAATCATCGTCATGCTTATCAATACATGGAATCGATGTGCCATGCAGTTTGTTCAGGAATTATACTAATTGGGGACAAAAAGCTGTGTTAGAACTTCCCATTCCTATCCGATTTCGCCTAGATATTGGATCCGTGAATGATTTAAATTTGAATTCGGCACGTACACAAGTAATTTATGATGAAGTTTGGAGTGCTTTTGAAAGGCAGTTTATTGAAACTGTGTTAAGTAAAATTAAGGAGGCTGTCCCTAAAACCATATGGAATACGATGAAAAGCATTTTTGGAAACTCAAGCAAAAACGTAGTTTTCCTAGAAATATTAAATGCAATATAAATTTAAGTTAGTGTCTAACAATGAAATCTTTTTGATTACTAGATGTAAGAAATTATACGGATGAGAGAAGTGGCAATATTGGTAAAAAACATCAACAAAATCCTAAGCATCAATTTCTCCCTGCATCTATTTTGACCTAATGACACAAGTTATAAGCTACATTTTTGTTGGTAGTAAGCCAATGAGAATGTAGCTTTTTTTCATATGTAAAATAGTAATTGAAGTTTGCAGTACCCAAGTGGGCGCTGCATTTTTGCGTTAAGGAGGTTTGGAAATGAGTAAACAAATTACTACTATCCCGGCAACAGAAAATCAATCTATTAAAAGGTTAAAGATTGCTGCCTATTGCCGTGTCAGCACAGAGTATGAGGAACAAAGGCAAAGTTTAAAATCACAAGTATCTTACTATACGCAAAAAATCTGTGATAATCCGGCTTGGGATTTTGCTGGTATTTATGCTGAACAGGAATCTGGTACAAGAATAGACAATCGCGATGAAATTCAGCGGTTAATGGAAGACTGCCGCAATGGGAAAGTAGATTTAATTTTAATGAAGTCCCTTAGCCGTTTTGGACGCAATACATTGGATGTGCTGATTATGCTTGATGAATTATCAAAATTAAATGTAGTTGTCTACTTTGAAACTGAGGACATTTACTCTAATGACCCTCGGGTGAAAAAATATATTACTATGGCAGCAGCGGCTTATCAGGAAGAAAGCAGACAAAAAAGTGAGGCTATTAAATGGGGTATTCAGCAGAGCAGTTACCATGGCCATGTAAAGTTAAACCACTCACAGTTTCTTGGCTATGGCAGGAATAATAACGGTAATCTTGTCGTGATTGAGGAAGAAGCAAAGATTGTACGGCTTATTTATGATTTGTTTCTGCAGGGCTATGGTTGTCGCAAGATCAAGAAACATCTTGAAGATCACGATATAAGGACTGTCACTGGTAAAGAGCAATGGAGCACATCAACCATTGACCAAATCTTATCAAATGAAAAATATATTGGTCGTAATATTACTCCTAAAACCCATACTCCTGATTTTCTTACAGGTAAACAAAAAGAAAACCGTGGGCAGACTGATGTGATTATAATCGAGAATTCTCACCAAGCGATTATTAGTCAAGAGATGTTTGATGCTGTACAGAATTTAAAAGGAAATATAAAAACAACCAAGTAGCTACAAATAGAATTTGTTTCTGAAACAGAAATTCTGCTATTCTTCAATCAGTTTCAGCATAATACTGTGAATATTTCCATAATTTACACGAATTTGATTGCTTTATTCGCCGCTGCGATATATAATATATACAATATTTATTCGGTAAAGGAACGTTTTAATGGACTATATGACAGCAAAAGAAGCAGCTGATAAATGGGCGATCACTCCACGCCGGGTACAGGTGCTTTGCGCACAGGGCAAAATACCGGGCGCTGTTCGGTTTGGAGTTACTTGGGCAATACCCAAGGATGCGGTGGAACCCAAGGATGGAAGAATAAAATAATGTAATTGTCAATCTGCATTTATTATCTTCATTACTGAGTATAGTTGTGACGTTGATAGATAAAAATTACCTAAATTGTGGGGGTGCTACAATGCATAGGCTGAGCAAGATTAAGGAAATTAGGAGCTTTAGGTTTTTTCAAGATTATAGATGGAATGAAGATAATTGTGCTTTGTTTAACCGCTACAATTTGATTTATGGGTGGAATGGATGTGGGAAAACAACACTTTGTGATTTTTTTAAAGTTTTAGAATTGCGTGATGGTCTTGATGAAAGTACAAAATTTTCAATATTATTTCGTAATACGGATAATGGTGAAAATACTACAATAAATCAAAATTCACTTGGCACAATACCTGGCACTTTTAAAGTGTTCCATCAAAACTATATTCAAGATAATATATCTAAGGTTGACAATGTAAAGCATATATTTTCTGTTGGTCAAGAGCAAAAAGGGAAAATTGAAGAAATTAAAAAAATGCAACAAGAATTAAAATTGGGCGGAGCCGTGCTTGAAAAACATAAGAGTGATCTTGCGAAACTTCANNAACTGAAATCGGCAAAAGCTAAAATTATAAAAGATGCTGCTAATTATCCAAACTCATATAATAAAAATAGATTTTTTGAGGCATATGCTGCACGCTTACCACAAGGAGCGTTGAGTGAAGATGCATACCAATTGGCACTATCTGAGATTCGCACAGAACAAAGACCGGAAATTACTCAGGTAGAATACTCATTTATTCAATCTACTGTTGAGTCATATCTTCTAGAAATATTTTTACAAACACCAGTTAACATTACGATTGAAGCACTAAAAGAAGATACAAGGGTTAGTCAATGGGTCGAAAATGGTCTTGTCATCCATGATGCCAAAGATAATCGTATATGTGAATTCTGCGGCAACCATATTTCGGACGAACGTTACGATGCGTTAAAAGCGCATTTTAATAAATCTTACAAAGAGTTGTCTGACAAAATTGATAATGCAATAAAATTGTTAAGGACAAAAATTGAGCAATTTGAAACTGCGGAAATTTCTTTTTCAGATAAAGGTTTGTTATATCCCGAACTCCGAGATAGATATTCCGATTTTGTTGAAAAGGCTATTTTTGTATCTAAGAATAACTGTAACATCATTGATAAAATAGTTGCGCTCCTCGAATTAAAAAAAAGTGATATGATAAACGATATATACGCCGATGAGTTTAAAAAATATATACATGAGTTGACGTTCGATTATTCATCGTTTGCGCAAATATCTGCAATAATTAAAGAACACAATACAAAAACTGCGGATTTTGAAAAACGTATTCAAGTGGCACAGAAAAAAATAGAAAGGCACTTAATCGAAAGCTTCTCTGATGAAATGTCTGCAGCTGAGTCTGAAATTAGTACAAAGAACAATGAAATACTTAGTCAAAACGAATCACTAAGGAAAACGCAATTAAATATACAAGAGCTTGAGCGTGAGGTGAAAAACACTCAGATACCCGCAGATCAAATCAACAGAGATATTGAGTTTATTACAGGGCGTAATGAGTTGGTTTTTAGTAATACTTCTTCCGGATACCAAATTACACGCCAAGGTAAACGGGCTAGGAATCTG
>DBGA01000022.1 GCA_002295325.1 Ruminococcaceae bacterium UBA866
CCCACAGGGCAACCACCTCCAATAGTAGTGTTAGCTTAAATTTTGTAAAGGCCGTAAAAGACCTTTTGGTGAATTCTCCTCTAATACAACCTCCTAACTGATGAGTTTTATTGTTTGACAAAAGCGTTTTATGTGGGTATATTAATAGCAGTAGATAAACTTGTGCTGCCACCGAAAAAGGTATCTTTGAATAAATGTGGGGGTTCAAATCCCAACTTGAAAATAGGATGATATCTTTATAGGGCGGTACTCGCAAACTAAAGCTATGTGCAGAATACCTCTGCACATAGCTTTTTAAAATTTCGCATAATATGCTTAAATTTTAAAAATGCTTGCTTTATGTGAGGTGATATCATGATTGATTTCATGATAAATACGGTTGCCGATATTCTTGATATCTTTGTGAACTTACGGATATATAAAATAATAAAGATATTCAATTAAAATTACAAATAAAGTTAAGGTATCGAGCATTTTATTCAGTCGCTCCCTGCATCTAAATTGGGCAAATGACATGCACGCTAATCCGAACATCTTCATTATGTTTGATGTTTTCGGATTTTTAATCAACAAAAGCAGTAACAGGGTATAAGCCTTGTTACTGCTTTTTTTGTACTCAATTTGATTGAACAGGGTGTGTTTTATGCCATTCGTGGTACGTCAGATTCTGATAAAACAACATTATTATTCTTATTTGCAGGATTAGATGAACGACAAGCTGGTGAAGTACGATTTGATCAAGAAGATATCTAGATAAAAGGATATCGAAACCATCGGAAGAAACGAATTTCATTAGTCTTCCAAAGTCATAATTTGGTTGATTATGAGACACGGATAGAGAATTTAAAGCTAGTTAACAAGTAAACTGACAAGTAGATGAACCCATAAACCTAGACGTAGAAACTGTGGATGCTATTATTCGGATTTTAATGAATAACATACATAAATAAGGGAAATGTGTGATTGTAGTTACGCATAATAAAGACCTTGTGAGGCAGGATGATTTCATACTTCAATATAAAACCAGTAGCCACAGTATTCACTACTGAAGTGTAAATAGTGTTTTACAACGAAATATATACAACAAGGATGATATTATTGTTTCTAATCATCAGGATGGCTAGGGTACTTTAAAAACTTTAAAAATATTAAGGGCTATATAGGGTTTCTTTTTCAGTCGGTATGGTTTATAATTTAGGTACCGATAGTATATGGCGAATGACGAGTATCGAGTAAGGGGAAATAATATACTGTTGGTTGATTAGGTGAAAAGGTGGTGGGAATATGGATTCTGATTCAATTTCTGGGCATCGGAATACAATTGAATTAAAAACACAAAGCGAAGCCCATGCCTTAGAAAGAAGTTCATATTCCTATGATTAATTGTTAATACTTGGGGGTAGTATGAAGAAAATTCGATTCTTTTATCAGGCGCGCATGGGCACTACAAAAGGAGAGAAAAGCGGATGAAAAATATAATAATGACATTGCTACAAGAAGGAAATTTCACTCAAGTAAGGGCTGAAATTCTTAAACTAAATATAGTAGACATTGCAAAGATTATAGAAGAATTTGAAGATGAGAAAGTGTTATTGCTTTTTAGATTGTTGCCAAAAGAATTTGCGGCTAATGTTTTTAGCTACCTTTCATATGAGAGGCAACAATATATCATTGAAACTACTACGGATAGCGAAATTAAATATATTATTAATGATTTATTTCTAGATGATGCAGTTGACTTATTAGAGGAGATGCCTGCTAATGTAGTCAAAAAAATCCTTAAGAATGCCGATGAAAACACAAGAAATCTTATAAATCAATTTCTAAATTATCCTGAACACTCAGCTGGAAGCTTAATGACTATCGAGTATGTTGATTTGAAAAAAGAAATGATTGTAACAGATGCACTAATCTACATTCGAAAAATAGGAATTGATAAAGAAACGATAGATATATGCTATGTGATTGACAGCAACAGAAAGTTAGAAGGAGCCGTCTCAATCAGAAAACTCATACTCAGTGATAGCGATGTAATTATTAGCGAAATTATGGATACTAGCATCATATCTATAAGAACTCATGATGATCAAGAGGAGATTGCATCTTTATTTAAAAAATATGACTTATTGGTAATGCCAGTTGTAGACAATGAAGATAGACTTGTTGGAATTATTACCATAGATGATATCATTGATATTATTGATAAAGAGAATACAGAGGACTTTCAGAGGATGGCTGCTATGGCGCCATCTGAGGAGGAATATCTTAAAACTGGTGTTTTTGTTCTGGCCAAAAACCGAATATTATGGTTAATGATACTTATGATTTCTGCAACATTTTCTGGAAGAATTATGGGTAAGTATGAAAACGTCCTACAATCTGTGGTTATTTTGGCTTCATTTATCCCAATGCTAATGGATGCTGGAGGAAATGCGGGTTCTCAGTCATCAACGCTAGTGATTAGAGGACTTGCACTTGGTGAAATTAAACTAAGTGATATTTTTAAGGTACTATGGAAGGAATTTAGAGTAAGTTTAATAGTCAGTGCAGCCTTAGTATCTGTGAATTTTATAAGATTAGCTGTTTTCGAAAAAGTTAATTTTCTAACAAATTTAACGGTATGTATTAGTTTATTTTTAACAGTTGTTTTATCTAAAATGGTGGGTGGTATTTTACCTATTATAGCAAAAAAAATAAAATTAGATCCTGCTATTATGGCTGGTCCATTGATTACAACAGTTGTTGATGCTGTATCATTGGTGTTATATTTTTCAATAGCAACTTGGTTGTTGAAGATATAGGAACATTTTTAAAAGCTCCAAGATCCTTTCAGCCTCAAGTGGCATCTTTTTTTGTCTCCACGAGGCATAATCGTACGTCAAATATGGATACACACAAAAGCATTCCTTCGGGAGTGCTTTTTTTGTGTAAGTGGTGATGCCAGCCAGTTTTTATATAGATAAGAAAGTATGATCTCTTAAAAAATGAAAATATTTAGGCAATACAAATCATCTTGCACAGTTCAGATAATAAACTATAAAAAAATAGTTGACAAAATATTTAAATTATGTTATATTTATGCCAAACAATTACAGTTATTATTTTACTTATATGGAACAAAGTTATATAATTGGTTTGAATGAGTATTTTTGATAACACTTTAAATTAGCTTCCATAATTTAGTCGTACACCTTTATTTTTTTACTAGTATTGGAAATCGATTTCCATAATGTGAGTTTGTCCTATTATTTTTTTACCGGTGTTGGAAATCGATTTCCGCAATGTAAGCTTGTTCTATTACTTTTTACAAACATCAGAAATTAGAGTTGTAACCAATAGTGTTTTGCTTTTATGACAAAGAGTTATTTGAAGGAGCGGCGTTACATGTACAAAAAAGTAGTAGCTACATATTTATCCGATTGGGCATTCAAAGTGTTTAGGTAAGGAGACGAAAAAAGGATTACGCATATCAATTATTCGCTTGCAGTAATTAAAGACGGCAGAGTGTCTGACGAGCATTGGACCAACAAAAAAGCTCTTAGTGAACTTGTAAAAAATAATGTCGATATCACATTTGTACTTTCTATTGGGGGTTGGGCTGCTGGAGGATTTTCTGAAGTATCATCAACACAAGGGGGTAGAGAATTATTTGCAAGCTCTGCCATAGAAATTATGAATAAGCATCGGTCTATGGGGATCGATGTTTACGAGGTTAGTGGAGTTGACGCTGAAACTATAATTGGAGCTGAAAATAATATTAAAAAACTCGAGCCTATCAACTACACGGAAATTGAGAATAGCTTGGAAGATGGATATATCAGATACTTTGATGAAAGTGCAAAAGCCCTTTACCTTTATAATGGTAATAAGGTAATTGTGTTTGATGATTCACAATCCTTGGCATATAAAGTGGACTATGTTATTCAAGAAAATTTAGATGGAATTATGTTTTGGGAATATAACGGGGATCAAACTGGTCAATTGTTAAAGGCAATTGATAATGTAATGAGAGGGTAATGTGTGTGAATAAGCTTAATAAATATACCAATGAATTACATATGGAGAAAATGCCAGAAAGATTTCAAGAACAATGGAAATCTTTTTTAACACAATCAGATGTTGTTTTATCTTGTCCGCTTTTTGATAGCGTTAAAATGGAATTACTTATGGATGAATTGAGGTTTTGCAAGGAACTAAAATTAGTCATACATTCACAATCCAAAGTAATGGAGGAAAATAATGCTCTTAATATCATTTCAAAATTTTTGAAATGGGCTCTTTTTGTTGATTGTGTTCCTTGGGAAAATGATGCATATGATTTAAATCTAAATGTACCTATCATGGGTAAGTTTTCAGCAGTGATGGGATTGACTGTACTGTGTTCTGGTATGATTGATACAATTCAACAAGCACGAAATAGAAAGATTCCTGAAAAATACTTGAATGAAGTAAAAAAATGGTTTTTATCCTCTGTTAAGGAACATTATAAGGTTAATAAGAGATGGGGAATAGCAGAATTTGGGTGGAACATACTAACAGCCTCCTTTGTTCTTTTCAAAATCGGAAAATATAGATTTAATCTTGAACATTATGCAAATGACTGTGTGCTTTTTCACAATAAAAAGACGAATGAAGCGATTGCCCTTTCACTTCCCAATTATGAGTTTAATTATTTGGGAGAGCGTGTATCTTCTGACGAGGCTTACCATGTTAAACATGGTGGTTTTATCTCAAGGTTTGAAGAAACAGACGAATATGTGAAGGGTACCTATCTAACTCCTGTTGGGTTTGCTGTGAATGAAACGATAAGATTGGATAAATCGCAGTGGAAAAAGAAAGTGTATTCAGGGTGTGTGACAATAGGTTTTCACATCAATACTGGAGTTGATTATACCCCCAATAGTATAAAAATTGATTTTAAAAAGGCAACGAGATTTTATAGAAGATATTTTCCAGAGTTTAAGTTTACAGCCTTTATCTGTGATTCATGGCTTTTTTCCCCACAACTTCAAATTTTATTTGATGAAAGTGAAAGTAAGATTGTCAGAGTTCAAAGGGAAACATATTTAATTGCTGGGATGTCGGATGATAGTTCATTTCAAGATTTTGTTTTTTCGGGTGAAAAGCTTGATCCTAAAACATCACCAAGAGATACAACACTAAAAAGGAGAATACTTGATTTCATTGAAAAAGGAGGAACCATTAGGGGGGGAACTATGATTTTGCTGATTGAAGATGTAAATCGCATCGGAGTTCAACCGTATTATAATAAAAACCATTTTATTGCAATAAAAGAACTTTATGAGAAAAATCGGCTAATTTAAGGCGGATAGAATATAGGAGTAATGATTATGAAAATTTCAGATGTTGCAAAAAAGTGTGGAGTTGCACCATCAACTGTATCTAAAGTAATTAATGAGTACAATTATGTAAAAGATGAAACTCGCCAAAGAGTTTTAAAAACTATTGATGAAATGGGTTATCAGCCCAACGCAACTGCAAGCACTTTAAAATCTCATAAATCTTGGATTATAGGTGTCATTTATGATGAATATGATACAGGGCTACTCCATCCACTTTTTACAAATATTCTAGATTCGTTTAAGACCGTAATGGAGGAAAATGGGTACACACTTATGTATCTCACCCATAAACTACATAATGTCTATAGAACATATTTGCAGCATTGTGAATATCGAAATGTTGATGCTGTTATTATTTCAACTTCTGTATTAAAACAAGAAGAGGATACAATCAATGAAATTAAGAAATTATTAGCGTCGGGGGTGCCTTGTGTTTCTATTGATCATATGGAGGAGGGTTTGTATTCCGTTGTATCTGATAACTTTAAAGGTGGGTACAATGCAACGAAGTATCTAATTGAACAGGGACATACAAAAATAGTCCATGTGAATGCCTCTACTGGCTTATATACAGGAAAGGGAAGATATGATGGATATAAAAAAGCGTTAGAAGAAGCAGGAATACCGTTTAATGAGGACTATGTTATTGAGGCTGATTTTTTCGTTGAGGAAGGGCAAAGAGTGGCGGATATTATTGCACAGTTAGAAACGCAGCCGACTGCTATTTTCGCAGCGGGAGATGAAATTGCATATGGCATCATACTGCGTCTGCAAGAACTTGGAAAGAAAATACCAGATGATATTTCTATAGTTGGTTTTGATGATATTTATATGTCTAAATGGTTTCATGGTGGACTTACGACTGTACGTCAACAGCAAGACGTTATTGGACGACGTGCAGCCCAAATACTGCTTCAAAAAATTAATGGTAAGGCAAGAGAAGGTAACATTGAGTATATAGATACACCTATAGTTGTGCGCAAAACGGTAAAATCTATTAGCAATAAACGGGAGTGTGATTAATCGAATGAATCGTCTGAAAAAGCTAATCATATTTGTGTTAATACTGACACTGATACTTCCAACTACAGTTGTAGAAGCTAAGGGAACTAAATCTGTACTTAACATGGATTTAAAAACTAAGCAGTTTAGATATGTTGATTATTTAAAGGAGTTTAATGTAATTGCACGAGCAGATAATGAAATCATAATTCCAGCTAAGGAAGCCGAACTTTCACAAGATAGTTATTTAGGTGAATATGATGGGCGAAGTGATGTGGCTATTTGGAAAAATGGAGGATCTGGAAAGATAAGTTTTTCTGTGGACATACAAGAATCACAGTTTTATCATATCTCAATTGTTTACAATGCGTATGACGGATACAACAGCATTGAGCGTTTATTAAGGATTGATGGAAAAGAACTATTTAATGAAGTCAATGTTTTATCCTTCCAAAGAGCATGGGGAACTATTTCAGACGAATTAAATTATGATAACATGGGCAATGCAATAAAACCTAGAATGAATAATAAACCACTTTGGCAAGAACATATCGTCGGTGAAGCAAGTGGTAGGTTGATTGATCCATTTTTAATTTACTTTGAAAAAGGTCATCATACAATCACTCTCGAGGGTGTAAGAGAATCCATTGCAATTGAGAGCCTAAGGATGTTTGGGGATAGTACACAAGCAAGTTATCAAGCTCCCGACAATTCGGATATTAAGCCTGTTCAACCAGTGAAAATACAGGGAGAAGATGTAACATTAAGGTCTGCATCAGTATTATCTCCGATGATAGATAGATCAAATATATCAACAGAGCCATACAATATGAAAGTTGATAGGTTTAACTATATTGGTGGATATAATTGGCGTGATAATGGACAATGGCTTGAGTGGAAAACAGACATCCCAGAGAGTGGATATTATAGAATGTCAATTCGTTATCGTCAAAACTATATTATGGGTACACCAGCAATGCGCACATTATTTGTAGATGGAAAAATTCCATTTGATTTGGCAAAAACTTTAGAATTTCCATATGGGCAGGGGTGGCAGATGTATGATTTTGCAAAGGATCAAAAACCATATTGGATCTATCTGGAAAAGGGTGTACATACATTTAAACTGCAATCCCATTTAGAGCAATATGTAGTTCCTATCGAAGAGGTAAGGGGAGCGCTTGACAGATTGCTTGCAATTTACAGCAATATAATCATGATAACAGGTGCAATTCCAGATAACTTTAGAGATTATCAGCTTGAAAAAAGAATTCCAGGACTACAAGACGCATTGGCTGAAATTTCTAGCGCCTTAATTGAACAGGAAGCTGAGATTAAGATAATTACAAACGGTGATGTCGGAAACGCACATTTGCTCAAAAGAATAGCACAATCACTTTTGAAACTAAGTAAGAAACCACAGACAATACCACAAAGTTTGCAATATTTGATTGACAACATGGCTGAGTTATCTAACTGGATTCAAACTTCATCGGAACTCCCAATGGATATAGATTATATCTATTTTTACGGAAAGGATGACAAGGTACCTAAATTAAATCCAAGTTTCTTAAATAAATTTACATCATGGTTTGAACGTTTTTTCCTGTCATTTACTAAGGACTATTCAAGCGTTGGAAACGTATATAAAAAAGAGGATTCACTAGATTTATGGGTTGTTATGGGTCGTGAACAAGTAGATATTTTAAAAGTTATTATTGATGACACATTTACTCCAAAAACAGGGATACCAGTTAATGTTAATATCCTTTCCACTGAAAATACACTTTTATTTTCAGTGGCATCAGGTAAGGCGCCAGACGTTGTAATGCAAGTTTCCTCAACGATTCCAGTAGATTACGGGTTGAGAAATGCACTTTTGGATTTGTCAGAAATGCCAAATTATGATGAGGTTGCATCACGATTTAAAACTTCGGCGATTGAGCCATATGCATATGGGGAAAGTGTATATGGAATACCTACTACACAAAGCTTTCCTATAATGTTTTATCGAAAAGACATTCTTGAACGTGTCAATGCAAAGGTCCCAAAAACTTGGGATGAGTTTTATAAAACGGTTGCTATTTTAAATCAAAGCAATCTTCAAGTAGTTACTGATGGTGTATTTGACACATTATTATATCAAAACAATGGTTCGTATTTTGATGAATCACAAACCAAATGTACCCTAGATAGTCCTAATGGACTTAAGTCGTTTAAATCCTATACCGATCTTTATACAAAGTATGGATTGCCAATTTATTATAGTTTGTATAACCGTTTTCGTTCAGGTGATATTCCAATTGGAATTACTGATTTAAGTTTTTATAATCAGCTGTCAGTAGCGGCACCTGAAATCAAAAACCTATGGGGCATGGAACTTGTTCCAGGAACTGTACAACCTGACGGAAGTATAAATCGTACTGTGATTGGTGGCGGAAATGCGAACGTTATATTGAAAGACACTGATAAGAAAGAACAAGCATGGGAATTCCTTGATTGGTGGACATCAACTCCGATACAAACTCGCTATGCACAAGATGTTGAGGCTAGAATGGGTGTTGGCGCACGGGTAGCAACAGCAAATGTAGACGCAATGAAGAATATGGCTTGGAGCGCTGAAGAACAAAAAATCCTGCTAAAGCAGTGGGAAGAAGTGCGTGGAATACCTAACATTCCAGGTAGCTATTATGCAGGGCGTCATCTTCAAAATGCATTTAGAGAAGTAATTGAGTATAAACGAATACCACGAGATACCCTTGTAAGGTANNATGAAATTGATAAGAAGATGACAGAATTAGGTGTAAACCAGAAACCATAACATAAATGGAACGGGGTTGTATAATGAGAAAAAAACGATATGGAATAATACAGGATATAAGAGATAACAAAACGTCTTATATTTTGATGGCGCCAATGTTGATATTGATACTTATATTCATAGTAGCTCCTGTGTGCATAGCTATTGCACTAAGTTTTACATATTACAACATAATTGAATTTCCTAAATTTGCTGGATTTTCAAACTATCAAAAGCTTCTCTTAGAGGACGATGTATTTCTAATAGCATTAAAAAACACAATGTTATTTTCATTTGTGACTGGTCCTGTAAGTTATGGAGCCTGTCTATTAATGGCATGGTTTGTAAATGATCTTAAGCCCAAAATGAGAGCAGTGGTAACATTGATGTGCTATGCACCAGCGTTATCGGGAAATGCATATTTTATATGGACATATCTTTTTTCAGGGGACTCCTATGGATTTGTTAACGCACAACTCTTAAAGCTTGGGCTTTTAAAGCAACCGCTATATTTTTTTGATACTCCTGGCCTAAATCTTTGGCTTGTAATATTTATTCAACTCTGGATGAGTTTGGGTACAGGGTTTCTTGTATTTATAGCAGGTCTTCAAGGAATTTCACGGGACCAGTATGAAGCAGCCTCAGTAGATGGAATTAGCAATCAGTTTCAAGAACTATGGCATATAACACTACCCAATATGAAACCTCAACTTTTATTTGGAGCGGTACTACAAGTCGCTGCAACATTTGCAGTAAGTGATATTTGCATGAATTTAACAGGATTTCCGAGCAAGCTTTATTCTACACATACCATTGTGCTCCACATGATAGACTATGGTGCAATACGTTATGAAATGGGCTATGCCTCTGCAATAGCGGTCTTCTTATTTGCAATCACTGTTCTTGTTATGCAAGGTGTAAGGATGCTGTTAAAGCTGGGAAAGGATGAATGATATGACCCAAAATAAGCGTTTAGTTAAAAATGTTCAGCTAAACCGTTCAACTGCCGGTAAAGTTGTTATTTTTATATTTCTTTTCATCTTCTCGGCCTTTATGGTATTGCCACTTATTTTTTTAATTATGAATGCGTTTAAACCACTAGATGAACTCTTTGCATTCCCGCCTAGATTTTATGTAAAAAAACCAACCTTTAAAAACTTTTTAGATTTATTTGCGATGCTTGAAGACTCTTTTGTACCTACTTCACGGTATTTTTTCAACAGTGTCTTTGTAACTGTAGTCACAACTATTCTTCATGTAGTTTTATCATCAATGGCAGCATTTCCACTTGCAAAGCATAAATTCAAATATAGGAATTTTATTTTTAAAGTCATAGAGTTTTCATTATTATTCAATGGATTTGTATTAATCATCCCTAAATTTATTATTATGAGCAATTTGAATATGCTTGATAAGTATTCCTCATTGGTGTTACCGATGGTTGGTACAACGTTAGGGTTATATTTAATGAAACAGTTTATGGAACAAGTCCCCGACTCCGTTCTTGAGGCTGCAAGAATTGATGGAGCCTCGGAGTTTAAAACTCTGTGGTGGATTGTTATGCCAATGGTAAAACCGGCTTGGCTGACACTTGTACTTTTTGTGGTACGAGATACATGGGGGGACGCATATTCTCCAAGTATGTTCATACACAACGAATCCATGAAAACCTTACCGGTACTGGGACCATATGTTGCATCAGGCGGCTTAATTAGAGCTGGTGCATCTGCGGCATTTGGAGTATTTATGATCATACTGCCAATATCAATTTTTATTTTTTCACAAGCAAACGTAATAGAAACTATGAAAACATCAGGCATGAAGGACTAGGTGAAAGCGATGCGAAAATTAATTGGTATTATAGTAGCAATGGGAGTATTTATGCTAGTTTCAGGGATATCAGTATATGCACAAGATCAATCTTATATCTACAACAAGTATCAGCAACCAGTGCCATCACTGCCAGGATATTATGCCCAAACCTCATATGAGGAATTTGAATGTGGGAAGTTGAACGTTCCAGAAGACATCTACATTAGAGATAACTATTGTTTTATTGCAGATACAAACAACAATCGTATTATAATTTATGATATCTCAAATAATGACTTTAGGTTTATAAGAATAATCGATAGTTTTTCTAACAATGGAAAACAAGATAAGTTTTCTAATCCAAATGGTGTTTTTGCAAACGCGCAAATGGAACTATTCATAGCTGACACAACAAATGGAAGAATAGTCAAATTAGACTTTGAGGGCAATTTTATTAATGTTTTTGGTAAACCTGAAATCACTGTTATGTCCAATAATTATGAATATTTCCCTAAAAAAATTGTCGTTGATGAGGATTATCGGATGTATATTCTTGCAACAGGAATGACTGAGGGTTTGATGCAACTTAATAAAAATGGGGAGTTTATAAGGTTTTACGGAAGTAATCCTGTTCGTCCTAATATGTTTGAACTATTGTTTAGAAACTTTTTAACTCAAGAACAAATTTCAAGGCGCCGTATATTTATTCCCCAAGAATACAGTAATGTTACCCTTAGCAATGAACGATTTATTTACACATCAACTTTAGGTGTTGAAAATGAACAGGTGAAGCATTTAAATTATTCTGGAAAAAATATTATACGCATGGATAATCTTGTTCACAATAAGTATGGAGATCATACCACTGTTCCTGATATTGTTGATGTCGGGGTAGATAAATCAGATAACATATATACATTGGATCAAAAATCTGGACGTATTTACCAATACAATGAATTAAGCGATTTAATGTTTGTAACTGGTGGGATTGGTGATAAACAAGGCAGTTTTAAAAAAGCAACTGCATTAGCGGTTGCAGACGATGGTCGCGTTTTTGTAACTGATAGTATGAAAAACAACATTACTGTCTTTAAGCCAACAGAGTTTGGAGCTTTAGTGCTAAAAGCAAACGATTTATATATTGAAGGATATTTCAAGGAATCACGAGATAATTGGGATGAGATTATAAAACGGGATGCCAATTATACCTTGGCAAAAAAGAGCATTGGAAGTGCATATTTACAGGAAAAACAATATTATAGTGCAATGAAATACTTTTTAGAGGGAAGAGATTTTAAGGGCTATTCACAAGCCTTTGAAAAATTTAGAACTGATTTTTTGCGAAAAAATTTCAATATAATATGTATCATTATTATTATATTCATAACATTAGTCCTAGTTTTTAAAAAGAGAATAACACGGTCGATTGATGGTATTGTAGAGTTTGTGGGATAAGGAAGGGAGCATTCATGAAAATGCTAAGTACATTTTTATATGGGTTTTATATCAGTTTTCATCCATTTGACGGATTTTATGAACTGAAGCATCGAAGAAAAAAATCCTTTCATGCCGCAATTTTTATTTTTATTTTAACAATTATAATACAACTGGCTTCAGTCTTTTTGACACACCCACTTTTTAGTATTGTGGTGGGCGGAAGGCAAAATATAAATGTTTTGCAACTAATTTTTACTTATGCAGCCCCAGTATTGATTTGGTCAGTTATAGCCTGGTCGATAACAACAATTTTCGACGGAAAAGCTACTATGAAGCAAATCTTCACCAGTACTTGTTTTTCACTATACCCATTGCTCATATTACAGATAATACAGATTATCATAAGTTATGTTTTTACCCAAAATGAGGGGGCTTTTTACTATCTTTTAGGAACAGTAAGTACGATATGGGTAGTGTTTCTTGTGCTGACGGGAATGTCAGTGATACAAGATTATACAATGAGCAAATCCATAATTGTTGCAATATGTGTTTTGATAGGAATTGTTTTCTTTTGTTTTATTGCATTTGTATTTTATAGTACGATCCAACAGTTTATTAATTTTTTTGTAACGATAATTACGGAAATATATTATTGGATTAGTCAATAAACTTATCAGAAAGGAAATGCTCCAAAATGAAAAAGGTAATCATATTGATTTTAATTTCAATGATGCTGTTTGTATCTTGTACACCAAAATTAAGAACGCTAAAAAGTGGTACAGTGGCAACAGTGAAAAATGAAAAAACAGTCTGTGCTGACGTATCTAAAATGACAAAAATCGACGGATATACACCTGTTTCATACAACGAAAAGTATGAGTTGCATTTTGATACAAAACTGACAAACATTCTATTAAAAGATAAAATATCAGGTATGGTTTGGACATCTATTCCAGATAACTGGGATAAAGATGCGATAGCAAAAGGAAGTCAAAAGAATAATATTGCATCAAACCTAATCTTGGAATGTTATGATGACGAAATGCAACCAAAACTTATTTCATCTTATACTGCAAGTGTTAAAAAGAAAAGCTTTACATATACAATTGAAAATGGATCGCTTACTGTAGTTTATCAGATGAATAAAACATTATATGTTTCACTTACAGTATATCTTACTCCAAATGGGATGGAGGTCAATATTCCAATCGTATCGATTACTGACACTGCCGAAATAAAGATACATCAAGTGACAGTACTTCCGTTTTTCGGTGCAGTAAAACCACCGGCAGAGGGATACCTACTTGTTCCGGATGGTTCAGGTGCATTGGTTGATGTAAAAAAGAGTGATGCAAGATATCCTGTTTTTACAAGCAAGCTTTATGGATGGGATAATGGACTCTATCTTCCACGGGACGATACTCCGAGTGACAGCTTAACAATGCCTATATTTGGTTCTAANNCGGATAATCAAGCGTTTCTGGGTGTAATAAAACAACGTGAGTTTATGAGTCAAATAAGTGTGTCCTCTGGAAAAACAGGGAGTGAATATTTTTCAATTGCACCAATTATGATTTATCGCGATTTTCATACTATAGTTTTGTTTAAAGGTACGTTGCGTGAACGTATAATTTATGACTTAACAAAGGAAATATCACCAACTGATTTTAGAGTGGAATATCGTATTCTTACAAATAACGATGCCAATTATGTTGGAATGGCACAAGAATATCAAGAATATCTGTTGGAAAATGGGTTGATTAAAAAAAATGAAAATGAACCATATTTGGATTTGACGGTTGTTGGAGCTATACGGGTGAAAGACTCGTTTGCAGGGGTGCCGATGCAACGAGTTAAACCACTTACAACTTTTTTTCAAGCAGAAGATATGTTAAAAAAACTAAATCAATCCGGTGTTATTTCCATTCATTTGAACTATAAAGGCGCAAATAAAAATGGGTATATGTATAATATTGATACGAAGTTTGTGCCGGAGCCTTTACTCGGAGGGAAAAAAGAGTTTAACAAACTTTTAAAGTATACCAAAGAAAATGATATGAAATTTTCTTTGGTTTCGGAGGCGCTGTCAACAGAAGGATTTGCAGATGGATTTAAAAAATCACAAGATGCTACAAGATATTTTTCTAATTATTTTTCTATGCTGAACACTACAAATCCAGTTAATTTTAAAGCAGATAAAAACTTTAAATCACGCTATATTATTACTCCACACAAAGTTCCTGAGGCTGCGAAGAAATTCCTTGAAACAACAGAAAATGTAAACGTTACAATTAATGATATTGGCAGCATGATATATTCTGATTTTAAAAAGGATAGAAACGTGCTTCGGCAACAAACTGGTGAGATATGGAGCCAGTTGTTGGCAGACCTTAGTGACGAAAATTCTTATTTTCCTATATACGGTGCAAATGCATATACTTACCCCTATGCAACGAATCTGTTAAATGTTCCAAACTATGCATCAAATCAAGATTTTGAAACCAGAAAAATCCCATTCATGCAAATTGCTTTACACGCATACATTCCATATAGCCATAAGCCAATTAATTTAGAGGCTAATTACGAAAAAGCGATTTTATCAATACTTGAATATGGTTCGATGCCATCTTTTGAGCTTATACACAGTGGTTCTGATTGGTTACAGCGTTCAAGACATCATTCATTGGTTAGCTGTGATAGTGACGTGTGGTTGGATAGGGTAATAGAGTTGTATCAAGAAATAGAGCCTATTCTTAAAAAGACAGCAAACAAAGAAATTACAGATTATTATTTGGTAAGAGAAGGGGTTTATTGTACTGAATATGGTGAGTCAGTAAAGGTATTTGTGAACTATAATGATGGCGCGGTAATCGTCAATGGAACACAGATAGGCGGATTGGGATATATAATGACAGAGTAAGGGGGCGACTAGATTTTGAAAAAATTATCATTTCAAAAGCAAAAAGCTGTAGCAGGAAGACTATTTGTATATCCTTGTTTTATTGCATATATTATCTTTTTTATATATCCTCTGCTAAATTCATTGTATATTTCATTAAGCAGTTTTTCCTTAAAAAATGATGGATATGAGTTATCGTTTTTGGGGTTAGCAAATTATGAAAATATATTAACACAAAATGCATATTTTTTAGACTTGCTAATAAAAAGTTTGGCTAACTTGGTAGCAAATACACCCATAATTATTTTATTTAGCTTGTTTGTTGCTTCAATACTTAATCAAAATTTTGTGGGTAGAGGTTTCTTTAGAAGTGTATTCTTCCTTCCTGTCGTAGTAACTTCAGGTGCATTTGTATTTGCTTTAAAGGTCAACTTGGGTGGACAGCAAATTGCCGAAGCGGCGAACTCATCGATCTCAATGCTTTCTAGTTTTGATATTCGTATTTTGTTACAATCAATAAATATTCCGACAGGTGTTTTGAAGTTTATTATGTACTTAATGGATAATATGTATTTAATTATATGGAAGTCAGGTGTTCAAATTATACTATTTTTATCGGGGTTACAAGCGATACCAATGTCACTTTATGAGAGTGCAAATGTTGATGGCTGCACAGGCTGGGAGGCATTTTGGAAGATAACAATGCCAATGATAAGGCCGACTATACTGGTTGCGGTGGTATATACAATTGTTGATTCGCTAATGGACTATGACAATACATTATTAACATTCATAAATGAAGTAACATTTAAAAATGCACAATATTCATTAGGTACAGCAATGTCTTGGATATATTTTATTATTACCTTTGCCATTCTTATAATATCAGTAAGTATAATAGGCAAAAACACCTATTACGATAATAAGTAAAGAAAGGAGAGGTCATTATAATTGTTGCACTAGAATAATTTTGGAAAGGATGTTATTTATGAAAAAAGTAATATCAGTATTAATTGCCGCTTTATTAATTACTAGCATAGTAGGTTGTACGCCTAAAGATCCACAATCAACCACATCCGAAAAAGAGGTTAAATCATCAGAATCTGTTACGGCAGATCCAACTTTTGGGTTTGAGTTTAACAAAAAAGATTTCCAAGGTAAAGAGTTGACAATATGGACATGGTGGGATGTTCCATTAAAAGATTATCAGTTACTCTTTGAACAAGAGACGGGTGCAAAACTGAAATTTGTTAATATTCCAATGGAGAATTATCAAGAAAGAGCGATTACGGCAATATCAGCAGCGACAGGCCCTGATATCATCTTACCCGAGGCGTTTGGTCTTACTTGGATTGCCAAAGGTGTTGTCCAGCCATGGAATGATTATCTTGATGTAACCAAAGCACCTTTTGCTGAAAAAATTGCAAAGACACTTGTAGATAACTTTACAAAAGATGGAAAAGTATATGGTGTTACAGGTGGTGAAGATCCATATTTCATTTATTACAACAAGCAACTTTTTGAAGATGAGGGTCAAGATGATCCGCTAGAACTGTGGAAAGCAGGGAATTGGACTTGGGAAACATTCACTGAAATTAATAAGAATATGACGTTAGACCGAAATACTGATGGTGTTATTGACGTATATGGTTTTGACGGCTACTGTGTTAGATCATGGGTTCTTTCAAATGGTGGGTTGGATATTACAATGATAAATGGCAAACCAACCTATACAATGGATGATCCACGAGTAGTGAAAGCATTAGAATTTTATCGTACACTGGGTATTCCAGCTTGGACAGAAGATGATGATCCAATGAAACGTTTTGAGCGTCAAGCTGTAGCTATGATGGGCTGGGGTTCTTGGGATATGAAAAAATATCGTGATTTAATGGGTGAAAACTTAGGTGTAGTTCCTTTCCCTATGGGCCCAGATTGCGATAAAACTTTAAAATTTGCTCCAGGTTCAGTAGGTATTCAACCAAACTGCTTAGCAACAGGCGCAAAAAACCCTGAGCTTGCAGCACATTATCTAGAGTGGGATTTCTGGGAAAGAGTTGAGCCAGAAGAGGAAGCGCTAGCATTAGCTATGTATGGTTCTGAAGAAATAAAGGATATGTTTAAACTAATGAAGCAAAGCGCAAATGCTGATTTAACTGCAGCCTTTGGTAACACACCAAAATTATTAAATGAGTTAATTTACTGGAATGCTACCGATTCAGTAGCCTCCATAACACAAGGCGCTAAACAAGCGATACAAGCAGAAATCGATGCAGCTCTAGCACAGTAGGTTATTGATTACTAAGGCACGGAATAAAATTCTGTGCCTTAATAATAAAGAAAGAGGTATTAGTCATGCAAAGGAAAATATTGACTATGGCTATAATCATCACATTGACAGTTACAGGGTGCTTTCCATCTCGGGATAGTTTGCCTGTTTCCTCAGACGTATCTAAGACAATAAGCTCAAAGCAAGAAAAGACTGAGAATTTGGTTGTAATTTCAGTGAATCAAGCGGGCTATTGCACAAATGATTACAAAAATGCATTTATTATTTCTGATATCAAGCTTGATGATTTAAGCTTTTCAGTAATTGATGATAAAGGTAGCTGTGTATATAATGGGGAAATAGAGTACAAAGGTAAAATATGGAATAAAGAAGTGTACAACGCTACATTTGATGTTATACAGGATGGTAAGTATAGGGTAATATCTAACAGCAAAAGCTCATTCAATTTTAATATTAAGGCTAATGTATATCAAGACTATTTAATAAAATTCGCCTCTTTTTATCGTATGCAACGAAGTGGAACTGATACAAAGCAATTAATGGAACAAGGTGAATATGCAAAGCTTTTAGAAAATCCTTTGGTAGAAAAAGCGCTTCACGAAGCTGCGCATACAGATGATGCTTGGGATGAGAAAAAAGAAAAGCATTTTGACTTAGTTGGTGGTTGGTATGATGCAGGAGATTATGGCATTTATAGCGCTAACCAGTGGACTGTGGGACATATGGGGCTTGCGTGGCTTGACGGAAATGCAAGTGGCAAATTAAATTTTGATTATGACAAAGACGCAATACCTGATATCATAAATGAACTATTGTTCGCAGGAAATTATCTTATTAAAATGGTAGATGCATTTAATGGATATGGATTTTCAAAACAGAATTATGCCCATACAGGTGAGAATGCTGTTGATGCATGGGGGAAACCACAATTCTATACTGATAGAACAATATATGATAGTAAAACCGCCAATATGGTGTTTGACGATAGGTATGCATCCGATAAATCTGTAGAAGGAAGTGCGAAAACTGCGGCTTCTTTGGCAATTGTTGCCCGTGTACTTGAAAGAGCAATTTATACAGGAGCTTTAACCACAAAACAGCTAGAAAAGTTTAATTATGATCAGAAGAATTTAGGTGTGCATAATGGAAGTATTGATAACTTTGGCAATGTAGTAAAGGGGGAAATGCCTCCTAAAACAATCAATATAATTGAAGCACTCAAAACAAGAGCAATGAAAGCATATGAAACGGCTAAAAAATATGATGGGGCAAAAGATCACCCCAAAGCAAAATACATTTCTGAATATGGTTTGTTTGACTGTTTATTATGGGCGGAGGCAGAACTATACTTAATGAATGGATCAGAAGAATTGCTTAAGATAGCTATGGATAGAATTTCAAAAATGACTCAAGACCAACTGTATTGCACCAATTATTGGATAGTTGCAGGTCAAGCTTTGCTAAGTCTATATCCTGAGATTGAAAAATGTGATTCACAGATGGCAGAAAAGATTTATAAAATGTTGTCTGCTAAGATTGAAGAATATAAGGCTGGGAAAACCGATAATCCATATGGGTTACTTTCGTCAGCGTTGCACGATTTTGGAGTTAATGAAATACAAGTTTCTTTTATAGGTGATATGATGCGTTTTTGCAAGACATTTGAGCATAAGAACCCAGAATATGTGAAAGATGTACGTGTAGAAATTAAAAAAGGACTTGGCTATATTATGGGAAACAATCCTTGGAACATTTCATTTTCATCGGGAATAGGTGAAAATAGCGTTAAGTTTTTACATACATCACTTGATGAATACGCATTTAGCAAAAGCAGAGTTAATCAACATGGAATAAGTATTCCGTCTGCATTGGTTGGCGGACCTGTAAAGAATGCTCCCTTTAATAAAAACAGCCCAAGTCCTTGGTATGTTGACTTGGCAATGATGGATGATCCACCAACTCAATGGCAATATAACGAATATAGTATTAGCGTGCAAAGTGGGCTGTTTTATACAGTTATGGTTCTTTCTGGAGAATAAAAAATTCACCCAAATAAGGTAGGGATAAGTATGAAATTAATAAAAAGCAAAGACTATTATGTATCAAGTTTTCGAAAAATTTCATTTACTGTATTAAGATGGCTATTGTTTTCTGGCTTAATGTATGTAATATTATATCCAGTATTATTTACTCTGTCGACTTCCATAAAAAGCTATGATGATATGGTAAACCCTATGGTGGTGTGGATTGCACAAAGACCTAACATACTTAATTTTATTGAGGCATTCAATAAAATTAAGTATGATGAAGGACTGATGAATACCCTTACGATTGTTATACCTACTGCATTTTTACAAGTGTTTTCTTGTGCCTTTGCAGGATATGGTTTTGCTCGATTTCAGTTTAAAGAGAGAGGATTAATTTTTGGAATATTACTCTTTTCACTTACAGTACCTTCACAAGCAATTAACATCTCACGGTTTGTAATGTATAACAATTTGGGATTAATGGATAGCTTTTGGCCAATCATCTTGCCATCCATAGTAGGACTAGGAATAAAAACTCCACTGTATGTTTACTTGTTTCGACAATATTTTAGGGCATTACCAAAGTCACTTGAAGAGGCAGCTCATATTGACGGATGTGGATTTATGAAATGTTATTTTAAGATTGCACTTCCAAATATACACTCCGCTTTAATTACTGTGTTTTTATTTTCATTTGTATGGAATTGGAATGATGTATTTGAGGCTAGCCTGTATTTGATTTCGCCAAGTCTTAATACGCTTGCAATGAGATTGGTCAATATCAACGGATATATTAACGCCGGTGCGGCGACTGGGATTGCAAATACTAGGGATTCAATTAAGCTTCTGCCTATAAAATTCGCAGGAATAGCTCTAGTTATAATACCTTTGATAATTTTATTTTCTGTGGCACAGAAATATTTTGTTAAAGGTGTTGAAAGAACAGGGCTAGGGGGAGAGTAATTAATATAAGCAATCGCTAAATTAAAAAGATTTCCAACCTAGAGTTCTCTAGGCTGGAAATCTTTTATCTATGTATTAATTTGCTAAGTGTATTTATAAACGATATTAATAGGTTTTCACCAAAACAGGCTTATGAGTGATGGTTGATTCATATGCTGCAATGGCAACATCCATTGCTCTTGCTCCATCATAACCACTAGCGTTAGGCTCTCTTCCAGTTTTGCAAACGTCAACGAACTCTCTTATCAATCCTTCATCGCCATCCTCACTGAAAACAACATCCTGTATGATATTGTTTTGTGCATCAACTACACGTTCAATTTGACCAAATGCCTTAACATCTAATGCACCCTTTGTTCCAATAATTTGTAGGTCAACCTGTGGCCAAATTGTATAATTACTGTGATGTGCCCAACTGCAATCAATTGTAACAAATACTCCGTTTTCAAACTCTGCATTCACAATTCCGCAATCATCTATCCCCTTATTGTGAATTAGATCACCGCTCTCACAATATACAGATTTGAATTCGCTTCCTGTATACCATCTCATAATATCCGCTAGATGTACTGTATGGTCCATAACTCCACCACCGCCAGATAAGTTTTTATCTAAAAACCAACCTGAAGGAATTTTTCCGTGGTTAATACCAGTCATACAAAGTATATCACCAATTTCACCATTATCAATCATACGTTTTGCTTCAATCACATTTGGATTAAACCTGACTGGAAACGCATTCATTATCTTTACATCATTCTTTTTAGCTGCCTCAAGCATCATTTGTGCATCCTCAGCACTGATTGCAAAAGGTTTTTCCACTAGAATGTGTTTTTTTGCATTTGCAGCATCAACTGATACTTGACAGTGTAGTTTATTGTTTGTACAAATAATAACGCCGTCAACATCCGTTTTAAGCAAGTCATGATAATCATTATAATGTTTAGTGTTAAACCTTGAAGCCATTTGCGTGCCTCTAAACTCATTATCATCTGCAATGCCCACAATCTCGACACCATCAATTGCTGTTAATGCATTGGTATAGCTTAAACCATGCATATGCTCGAAGCTTATAATGCCTATTTTAATTTTATCTTTCATTTGTCTTACCACCTTTACAACTGAACAGGCATGCCTGTTTGTGAAGATTCTACCGCGGCTAAAGCAATCTTTAGTGCTTTTACAGCCTGTTCGCCAGTTACTATAACAGGAGTATTGTTTTCTACGCAATCAATAAATTGACGTAACTCTGCGGTATATGGTTCTGTTGTAGGCAAATTAGGAGAAATATACTGTGCTTTATAAACTTCATCACATGTCATTTTTTCCACGCCTGCATTTTTTATGTTATCATACTCAATTTGTCCTTGTGTACCAACGAGCTCAAAAGTAGTTCTGAAAGGATAGCCGTTTGGGAAGCCCCAGCTGCCCTCAACATGAGCAATCGCTCCGTTTTTAAGTCTTAATGTCGCCATGCAATGCTCTTTGTTTTCAACTTTTCCGTTAAAGCTTTTTGCATAAACTCTATCAACATCTCCAAAGGATTGGGCAATCCAATCAAAATCATGAATAATTAAGTCGACAATAGGTCCGCCACTCTTTTCGTAATCATTGTACCAGTTTTCCCAGCTCCATTGTGGGAACCCTTGGTTTCTTGTTGTACGAATGAGCTTTATCGGTCCTGTTTTACCAGATTCAACTGTTTTAATCGCACTCTTATATGCTGGGAAAAACCTCAAAACATGACCTACTGAAAACTTTAATCCTTTTTCTTTTGCAGTGTCAATCATTATATTTGCATCTTCAACTGACAAAGCAATTGGCTTTTCACAAAAAATATGTTTTCCGCAGTCCATCCCCTTTAGACTGAATTCTTTGTGCATATAGGTTGGAAGACAGACATCAAGAATGTCAAACTCCTCATTTTTAAGCATTTCATCAAAGCTTGTGTATACTTTTGAACCATTAATGTCTGAAAGTAGTTGTGCTTTTTCTCTATTTATGTCGCAAACAGCAACAAGTTTTGCATTATCAATGTTTTTATATCCGTTTGTGTGGACACGACCCATTGTTCCACATCCGACCAAAGCTACTCTTACCATAAAAGATTCCCCTCTTTATTTTGTTTTATCTTAAAAGATTTAGAGAATACTTCTCTACCAATTCATAGGCTCT
The DNA here is from genome assembly GCA_002295325.1 of Ruminococcaceae bacterium UBA866. Classification (GTDB taxonomy): domain Bacteria; phylum Bacillota; class Clostridia; order Oscillospirales; family Ruminococcaceae; genus Paludihabitans. Next base: position 22,769 of record DBGA01000022.1, read on the forward strand.
GGTGCTTTTGCCTAAAATATTCATAGCATGTGCGTCACTTCCGACTGAAAATGTTACCCCATTTTCAGCCATTTGTTTTACAACCCATTCTCTAGGTGTAGACGTTGCACCGTGAAGCTCGCATGCTTTATTTGACTTTACAAGCCTTTTAGAAAGTTCATCTACGTAATCCTTGTCAAAATATTTATCGCATATTTCTCTGCAAATTTCTTGACGAGATTCATAGGTGGTGCCTGCTGTTTCCATTGGTCTAATCGGAAGATAGCCCTCAGGGTGACCTAAAATATGTCCGCCACCTGACGCCATATTTAAGACCGTCTGTTTATATGCGTTCCAATATCCATCATTAAAATAGTTACCCTGCTCGAAAGTTCCATCATACTCAATATAATGGGGACTTGTAATAATAATATCACTAATTTCAATGACATCATTTGATAATCTCAGTTTTCCATCTAATCCAGTGCAGGTTTCTAAGCCACAAAGCACGGTAATTGGTTTATCATTGGAATAACTTTTAATTTCATCAAAATGAGATTTCAAGTCGCTATATGTTGCCATATAATTTCTTTGATGTTTATCAAAAGGGTCAAAGTGGTCTGTAATCGCAATTTTTGTTAGCCCTTTTTGTATTGATAACTCTATTACTGTTTTATAATCCACTTCGCCATCAGAAAAGATTGTGTGGATGTGATAATCTAGCATTTTTAAAACTCCTATTTAATACCTGACAATGAAATTCCTTCAACAAAGTATTTTTGACACGCGATATAAATTACTAGCACTGGAATTATTGCAACACACGCCGCCGCCATTTTTATGTCATACGCATCGTAATATTGTGTTGAGAATTTAGCAATAGCTACTGGAATTGTTCTTAAATCATCAGAGTTAATTATTAGTAGCGGCCATTGGAATGCGTTCCAGCTTGCTACTAACTTTTGAATACTGATTACTGCTATCAGCGGTTTCACTACTGGGAAAACAATTTTTCTGAATATTTTAAATTCTCCTGCCCCATCAATACGAGCAGCTTCAAGTAGTGGTGTTGGAATAGTAGTCATAAAGTTCCTAGCAAGGAAAATGCTCATAGCATCTACAAGACCAGGGATGATAAGACCAGTATAGGTATCCACTACATTAAAGGTATTTGCCATGATGTAAAGGGGAATAATTGTTGCAACCCATGGAACCATGGTACATGCAAGCACCAGCATAAATAGCTGATTTCTTCCTTTAAATTCAAATTTTGCAAAACCATATCCTGCACCTAGTACAACAAAAAGATTTCCCGCAACTTGTACTGCTGTTGTAAACATACTATTTAAATAATATCTACCGAAATTTCCTTTTGAGAACAACTCGGCATAGTTATCTAATTTAAACTGTTCAGGAAGAAGTTTTGGGGGAGTTACATNNATATAAAAGGAAATGCAACAATAAATGTGATTATTAAGAGAGTCGCATATATTGCAAAACGACCTATTTTTTTGCCTGTTGTGTTTTTTTTCATAAACAAGTCGCCTCCTTACATTAAGTCCATTTTGGTAACTTTTTTCTGTACAAGGGTAAATACCAAAACGATTAAAAATAGTACAAATGACATTGCACAGGCATAGCCCATTTCACCAGAAAAGCCTTTTTCATAGATATAGTTAACTACCGTATCTGTACTTGCTAAAGGCCCTTTAAACATATATGTTTCTTGGAAAATCATAAATACAGTAATTACGTTTGTGATTAGCAAATAAATGTGTGCTGGTCGCAATAGGGGAAAGGTGATGTATTTGAAAGCCTGCCATCCAGTAGCACCGTCAATAGATGCTGCTTCTTTTACTTCGCCTGGTACGTCTTGTAACCCTGCAAGATAAATAAGCATAGAGACTCCAAATCCCTTCCATATTTTAAAAATCATTACGGATAAAACAGCTGTACTTGCATCTGTAACCCATCCGATTCCTTCAAGTCCAATATTTCTTAGTATACTATTAAACAGTCCAAAAGCTGGTTGGTAAAACCATTCAAATAAAACTGCTGCGGCAACCGTAGAGGTAATTACAGGAGCATAAAATACTACTCTAAAGAACTTTATACCCTTTACACTTGTGTTAAGCAAGCTTGCTGCGCCTAAACCTGCAAGCATTACTAGCGGAACAAATAATAAAAACTTCGAGGTAACCAAAAGTGATTTTCCAAATTCTGCATCCGCAAATAACCTTTTGTAGTTTTCAAATGCTACAAAGTTTCTTTCAGGGGTATACGCCGACCAGTCTGTAAAGCTGATTGGCAACGCCATTAGTATTGGTACGATAGTAACGCAAAAAATATATATAATCGCAGGTGCAATAAAAAGATATGGTGCAACAGTTATCGCGGATAACTTTTTGCGTCTTTTTATACTTGTCACTGAGTTTCTCAAATGCGTTCCCTCCTTATCATGATAATAAATACTTTATGTTTTATTATATAAATTTTATTAAAAAAACTAATTAGATGCTTTTTAAATAAAAATAATATAATAATTTAATGAGTAAAAAAAGTGTTTTTTAATTTACCCCATCCATATTGAATGGGGTAAATTAATAAAAATTGTTATTTTATTTTGAAACTTCTGCGTTAAGCTTTTCTTGGTAATCTTTTGCAATCGCTTCAATTGGTTTATCTGTAAGCATGATTTCTTCGTACATTTTTCTTAAGATTGTGTCTAGTGGGCCAGTTTGAATTGGACCTACGAAAGATTCGTTTAGGGAATCAAGTGCAAGTTTTAGTTTTGGATCAGCGATAAGCTCAGCATCTGCAAGCAATGCTTTACGTGCTGGAAGCTCACCTGTTGTTAGTGTCCATTTCTTTTCAACTTCTTCTGAACTTAAGAACTCAATTAGTTTTGTTGCAGCAACAGGGTTTGCTTTTTTACTCATTACATATCCCCATGATGTTACGCAAGAAGCACGTTTGCCATCCTTTGTTGGAATAAGAGCTAGCCCGTAATCAACATCTGGAGCTGTTTTCTTAAGGTTGCCTATCATTGCAGGGTGACCTAACATCATAGCTACCTTGCTCTCACGGAAGCCAGCCCAGTTTTTCATAAACTGCTCTGTAAATATAATTTCTTTTCCACGGATAAGTGCTGAAGTATCATTTAAAGCTTTCAGTGCATTTGCGTCATCAGCAAATACAAATTTGTTTGAAGATGCATCAAAGAATTTTCCGTTATACATTTCAACAAATGATGTTACTTCTGGACCATAGCCCTTAAAGCCCCAACCTGATTGAGCCATTGAACCTTTTTCATATTTTGTAAGTTTTCTTGCATATTCAAATAATTCGTCAGTTGTTTGTGGTCCTTTTTCAGCATCAAGACCAGCTGCAGAAACTAGTGCTTTGTTCCAGAACATAAGTAGAGTTTGTGTATCTGTTGGCATACCGTAATATTTACCATCATATTTCAAACCGTCGACTGTTGCAGGGATAAAGTCGTTTTGAATGTCCTTAGTTGACATAACGCTCTCGTCAAGAGGTTGAATTGAACCAGATTTTGCTAGTTGTGCAACCATACCTGATTGAATTTGAAATACGTCAGGAGCAGTAGCAGTTGCTAGTGCAGGGATAAGTTTATTATTATAATCTGCTTGAGGAATGAATTCCATTTTTACTTTAATATTTGGATTTGCTTTTGTGAAGTCGTCTGCAATAGCCTGCATCATTTCATCACGTGCTTGGCTTGAATGCTGCCAATACGTAAGTTCTACTGGTTTATCCTCTTGTGTGCTTGAATTAGGTGTTTCGGTAGATGGCTTTGGATTTTTTTCTTTTGGAGCGCATCCAGCAAACACGGATACCACCATCATTGCTGATAGTAAAGTGGCTAAAAACTTTTTCATGTGTATTTCCTCCCAAATTTCCTTAAATTATTTTTTATTTAAAGTACGAGTTTTTCTCATACTTAAAACCGAGCTGACTTAAAAACCTCAATCTGTAAAACCTGATACGCCATTCCTAAAAGGCTTGAGCCCATTCCTAGGGTTGACGGGATGATATCTATATTTTCTACAAAAGGTTTTAACGCGTGTGCTTTTACATACTTTAAAACTTCTGGTGCTGTTATATCAAGTCTCGCCAATGAGCCTCCAATGATTACCGCATCGGGATTAAACAAATTTACAATATTTACTGTTGCAATGGCTAAATAATTAATTTGCTCTTGCAACACCTGCTTTGCAATTAAATCTCCATCTAAATAAAAATTGACTAAATCATCATAGTTTAATGAATTTAGGGAGATAAAATTCTCTTCTTGCTTTTGGTATAATTTAAAATAACGCTTAACCGCAGGAGTTTCAGAAAGTAATGTACCTATACACCCGGGCATTGAACATTTACATGGTTTTGCATTGATGTCAATTGTCTGATGCCCAAGTTCTAACCCGCAACCATCGCGTGAAAACAACAATTCTTGAAGGATTATTGAAAAACCTACTCCGCTTTCGCAAAGTATATAGGCAACGTTTTTATATTCTGGAATAGACGAGAAGTGATATTCACCCAACAATAGGGCATCTGTGTCTTTAAAAATGTGGGTTTTAATTGGAAACGGAAAAACCTGATCAATAATCTCGCCCACAGCGATATTTTCTAGCCCAAGCGGTGCTGAATAGATGACTGTCTTTGTAGAAAACTGCATGATACCCGGCAGGCTTATCGCCACCGCAGTAATTTTCTGAAAAAGTTCAGGATAACTTTCATGAAATTCATGAACCACATGAGTTAGGAGCTTATTTAAACCCCATTCACCGTAAACCGGTTGTGGTATTATTTTACTCTGTACTATTTTGCATTTTAAATTGATAATAGCTGCTGTCGCTCCTTTGGGAGTAACTCTGATTGATAGTACATATGCAAGGTCTCCATTTAGTGCGTAAAGCATAGGCTTTCGTCCGCCACTTGAAGTTCCAAGGGATTCTTGTTGCACAAATCCTTCTTTCACCAGCTCTGAAATTAAATTTGAAACAGTTGCTGAACAAAGCTTCGTTCGTGCTGAAACATCGGATTTACTTAATACATCACGGTTAATAAACGAGTTCAATACATTTTCTTTGTTTATTGACTTCATTGTTTCTTTAGAGGCTTTAATCACATCTACCACCACCTTTCACTAAAATCCATTAATCTAACAAAATCTCATCAATAACGGTGCCTGTCGCATCTTTCATAATAGGTAATCTAACAGCTTTGCAGAGAGTTGGTACCAAATCAATGGTTTTCACTTGCTTTGAAAGGGAATATCCTTTTTTGATATTTGCTCCCTTCATAACTGCAAACACTTCTCTACACTTACTGTGTAGGCTGTCATGTGATGCAGCGAGTATTGGAACTATTTCGTTTTCAGATGAAAAAAACATTCCTTCTTTTGGCGAAACCAGCAAATCTGCATAATTACAATTGACACCTGCTAAAACAAGTTCTTTTTTTGTCATAACTTTATCAACAAATTTCAAACTAGAGATGTACTCTTTTATTATATCTAAATTGACTGAATTATCCTTAAAATAAACCTGACACTGAATACTGTGTGATGTGAGCAAAACCTGCCAATCATCAGGACAAGAACTACCTTCTTTACAGATTTTAATATCAGTAAATCCAAGATGCTTAAGAGCCGTAGTAAGTTCTTTTGTCTTACTCTTTCCCTTATATGAAATCATTCCATGATCGGTAGTTAAAAGAATTGATGTAGTATCATATAGACACATATCTTTGAGAATGGTAATCATATTGTGAAGCCTTTTATCTATCTCAATAAGTCGTTGCTGGACTTTTTCTACACGTTCCTTCTCAGTTAATGAGAAGTAGGGTAGGGGATTATGTCCTATTGTATCTAAATCGTCAATGTATAGAAAAATTGCCTGTGGCAATGAATCAAAAATATAATTTGCCTTATCGGTATTGATACAATTTGTTTGAAGTAAACTATCTAATATATCAAATCTATTTTTATAATCTCCACCTGGTTGAATATAGAGGTGATTTNNCCTTTTTAGAACAACCTTTTTCCTCTAATGCAAACTGCTGTATTGAAACAGTGGATATTTTCATTTCTTGAAGCACTTCTCCTATGGTTTGTGCCTTATTAAGTCGCTTGCACAAAACAAGGCTGTTGCTGTCCCTATCAAGGTATTGATAGCAGTTACCTGTTGTATCTGAATAAGCACCGCTTACTAATGAACTTTGCATTGGAAATGTAATAGAGGGTATCCCAGTTAAAACATTTTCAAAGAAAGTTCCATCCTCAATCAGTTTGTTAATTGCAGGCAAATTTTCTTTTTTATTCTCAATTAAGTCAAAATAATATTTAGCAAAACCATCTAAATTTATATATATAATTCTATTATTCATCTACATCATTTCCTTTTCGTTAAAAAAAGTACACCTAAAGCATAGTATTGATGCTATAAAAAGTCAACGTTTTTTGTGCAACATTTATATTTTTATCTGTTATAGCATATATATTGCCCAAATAATTATACAAAATGCACA